>DBXF01000072.1:11666-35705 GCA_002309295.1 Bacteroidales bacterium UBA1219
GAAAAAGCGTAGTCGCCGATGCTTTGCAGGGTGGGAGGGAGGCTGATGTCCTTGAGCTGGCGGCATCCCTCGAAAGCCGACTGCCCGATGGTGTTGAGCAGGGCTGGCAGGGTGACGGATTGCAGATCTGTACAGTCGCTGAAACAGTAGGGTGGAATGGCGAGGATATACTGCGGTAATGTGATTTTGGTGAGTTTGCGGCATCCCGAGAAGGCCGCCGGCGCAAGCGACGACACAAAGTCGGGGACGAGGAATTGGTCGGAGTTTTCGGGACAACGAATAAGCTGCGACTGGTATTTGTTGTACAAAACACCTTTGTCGGAGCTCAGTTTGGCGTTGTCTTCGTCGACGGTAATTACGCGAAGTTCCGTGCATCCGTCGAAAGCCCCCATGCCTATGGTTTTCACAAATCGTGGTATGAAAATCTCCGTAAGGCTTTGGCAGTCGAGAAAAGCCTGAGGGTTGATGACTTGCAATTTTTCGGGCAGATGAATCTCCTTGAGGTTGGTACATTGTGCGAAAGCACCTGTGCCAATGCGTTTGATGTTCTCGGGAATGGTTATGTGTTCCAGCGAATTGCAGTCCATGAACAGCCATCCGGAGAGTTTTTTCTGACTGTCGCTCAAGGTGATGTCGCTTAGGTTGGTGCAGTGGGCAAAGGCATTAGCTCCGACCTCGGAAATGGTGTCGGGCAGTACGATGTTTGTGAGTTGTGAGCAGTATTGGAAGGCGAAATTGCCGATATGTGTGATCCCGAACGGAAGAAGGGCTTCGCAATAGTCGCAGCAGGCTTTGAAAAGAATGGTAAAGTCGTTGTTGTATAGCAGACTGCCGGTGCTGTCGGTCTGCAGGAAAGGATTGTCGGGATGAACCTCGAAATGATGTAAATTTCTCAGCCTGCGGTAGTTGGAGTAGTGCAGGCTTTTAAGTGTGGAGGGAATCACAATTTCGGTAATCTGTCCGCAATGCTTGAAAGCGTCGGCGGCGAGGTGCTCGGTACCTTCGGGAATCACCAAACGTCCAGCAGTGCCTTCGGGAAAAGAGAGTATTATCTTGCCGCTAGTGCTGAAACGTGTGCCGTTCTTGTCGAAGTAAGGTGCGGTATGCGCAGAGTCCTCGTTTTCAAAAGAGTTTTCCTCCGTAGGAGAGTCCATCAGTTCGTCAAAATCATCAATCATACATATATATTTAATGTGTCATAATAACGTGAGTTTTTCTTTTTTTGTATCTGAAATTATGAATTTTTGAAAAAAAGTTGTCAAAGGTCAAAGGTCAAAAGTCAAAGGTCGAAAGAAGTTGGAGAAATTTTTTTTTCGGTGCAGTTTCTTCAGTGAATGAATCTTATGTAAAAAATAACATGTCGGAGACACGTTTTATTGGACACCAAGATTTTAGTAATAAAGACTCGTTCAAAAAAAGTCTAAGATAAATCATAGCGAAAAATTTAATTGTTTTGGCGAAAAAATCATTTTTTTTGTGTAAATTTGCAGAAATGAGTGAAAAACAAATTAAAGTCAAATCATTATAAAACAGAGATATATGAGCAAGATAGTATGTGTAACCGGTGCCACTTCGGGCATTGGACGCGCCACAGCGGAGATTTTCGCCAAAAACGGATACAACCTGATACTTACCGGTCGCCGCAAGGAGCTGCTTGAGGCTGTAGGCGAGGAACTTGTGAAGAAATACAAAATCGACTTGATGCTGCTGAATTTCGACGTGCGCAACCGCGAGGCTGTGGACAAGGCTTTTGAAAGTCTGCCCAGCGGATGGAAAAATATCGACATTCTGGTGAACAACGCCGGCTTGGCCGTGGGTCTGGAACCCGTTCAGGACGGCAATATCGACGATTGGGAACGCATGATCGACACCAATGTGAAAGGTCTGCTGTACGTAAGCCGCAAGGTGCTGCCGTGGATGGTGAAGAACAACGCCGGACACGTGTTCAACATCGCCTCAATCGCCGGCAAGGAGACCTATGCCAACGGCAACGTGTATTGCGCCACTAAAAGCGCCGTCGACAGTCTCTCGCGCGCCATGCGCATCGACATGGTGAAACACGGCATCAAGGTTACCAACGTGGCTCCCGGAGCTGTGGAAACGGAATTCTCCATAGTACGTTTCAAAGGCGACCAGCAACGTGCCGACAACGTGTACAAAGGCTACGAGCCACTCACCGGCGCCGATATCGCCGACACAATATACTATGTGGCCACACTGCCCGACCACGTGTGTATCAACGACCTTGTGATAACTCCCAAGGCACAGGCTTCGGCCACGATTTTCCACAAAGAACTGTAACCCCTTTCATACCACCGAATTATGGAAGACAAGCATCTGCACAGCAATTTCGACTACGAGTCGGCGCTGAGTGTGCAAAAAGGCATTGAGCAGCCCGAAAAAGTCAGCAGCAGCTATCTGGAGAAAGTGCGTGCCAACAAACGCAAGGAACCCACCGTGGAGGAACTTGTGGACGGCATACTGCACGGCGACCGCACTTTGCTGAGTCGTGCCATCACCTTGATAGAAAGTACTTTGCCCGCACATCAGGAGAAAGCACAGACGGTGCTGGAGCGTTGCCTGCCTTATTCCGGCAAATCGGTGAGGCTGGGCATTACAGGAGTGCCGGGAGCCGGCAAAAGCACCGTGATAGAATCCCTCGGAACCATGCTCACCGCCCACAACCACAAGGTTGCGGTGCTGGCCATCGACCCCAGCAGCGAACGCAGCGGCGGCAGCATACTCGGCGACAAGACACGTATGGAGCAGCTGAGCGTGGACCCCAAGGCTTTCATACGTCCTTCCCCCAGCGCGGGCTCGCTGGGCGGGGTGGCGCGCAAGACACGCGAGATAATAGTGCTGTGCGAGGCCGCAGGATTCGACGTGGTGATAATAGAGACCGTGGGCGTGGGACAGAGCGAGGTGGTGGCTCACTCGATGGTGGATTTCTTCCTGCTCCTGCAACTGGCCAACACTGGCGACGAGCTGCAGGGCATCAAACGCGGAATTATGGAGATGGCCGATATGATTGCCATCAACAAGAGCGACATAGACCCCACCAAGTCGGAGCTCGCCGCCACGCAGTACCGCAACGCCCTGCATCTGTTCCCCATGCCCGACTCCGGCTGGCTGCCCAAAGTACAGCTGTGCTCGGCCTACAGCGGGCTGGGTATCGACGAGCTGTGGAACAACGTGATGGAATACGTTACTTTCACCAAACAGAACGGATATTTCTACGCCAAACGGCAGGAACAGAACATCAGGATTTTGTACGAAACCATCGACAATATGCTGAAAGACCGATTCTACAACAATCCCGACGTGAGTGCCGGCATAGAACAGTTCAAGAAAGACATTTTGGATAACAAGATAAGCGGCTACAAGGCGGCGGAGATTTTGGTTGAAAAGTTTGGAGTGCGGAAATAATTGACAATGTGATTTAGTTTACAGTTTGGAGTTTGGAGTTTGCAGTTAAAATATACTAATCACTAAAAACATGAAAAAAGTAGTAATTTTTAGCATTTTGTTTCTCGCAGTGGGATTTGTGGCGGGATATTTTGTAGGCTCTTGCCAGAAATACGATGCGCAACAGGTTGATGCCGAGGAAATTGCCTTCGACTTCAAGGCCAAAGTGGATGCCAAACTCGACAGCATGGACGGTATGGACAGCGTGGAGGTGCACAGCGTGCGCGTTGTTACAACCACCCCCGAAAACCTCTCCAAAACGTTGGACGAGGAGATTGGCAAAGTTCTGAAGGAAGCCAAGAAACTACAAGCAGCCAAGGAGTAAGGGTTTCTTGTTTCTGATGTAAATTATTGAATATAAATAAAAAAATAGAAGCGATGAAAAAAATAATCACAATGTTCATTTTAGCTATGGCTCTGGCCATGGGAAGTGTGTTGCAGGCGCAAAATCCGATTTCGAGCGAGGTGCTTTTTAAAAACGGCAGCACAGTGAAAGGCACATTGATGGAGTTGCAGAACGACACAATTGTGTTGCAAATTTCCGACGGCACTCTTGTGTCGTATCCGATGAGCGAAGTGCAAAGCATTTCGAATGTGAACGACATCGGAGGAAAGTCGGCTGTTGGCGATATGCAAATTGAGCCTCAAAGAAAGATAAAAAGGGTAGGGCGCGATCTGAAATATGTTGGTGCAAGAAGTTATCTCGATTTCGCCGATATCCACAGACTTTTGGGCAACGACCTTTACAAAGACTATCGCTCGGCCTACAGTATAGCAGGAACCGGAGCGGCGTTTATCACTGCGTCGGTAATTGCGGCGGGCTTGGGAGTGATATGGGCATTTTGGGGAACGACAGAAAGCATCCGGACACGTGGTTATTATACTTGCGCTTTTGCAGGAATTTGTCTGCCTGTGGGATGCATAGTGCGTTGCATAGGCAAAGCACGTATAGGCAGTGTGGTGGACCAATACAACAATGGCCTCCGCACAGCCGCGACTTACGAACTGTCGCCCAGTGTGTTAGGATTCAATGATATGGCTGCGGGCAATGGCTCGTATGCCGTTGGAGCGACACTGAATATTAATTTGTAAAAATATATCGTTATGAAAATCAGGATTTTATTGTTGGGTTTGGCGATGGCACTGACAATGGGAGTGCAGGCGCAGAAGAAAGACATAACCAAGTTTATGGGCATACCCATAGACGGCACCAAAACGGCTATGATACAGAAACTCAAGGCTAAAGGCTTTACCTACAATGCTCGGATGGACCGTTTGGAAGGCGAGTTCAACGGACGGGATTCGTATATAAGCGTGGTTACAAACCGCAACAAGGTGTATAGAATAGTGGTGCTCGATGCCAATTATACCAACGAGGCCAATATAAAGATACGGTTCAACAATTTGGTTCGTCAGTTTATGGAAAACGGTAAATATGCACCTGCCGACATGTTGGGGAATTTTACTATTGCTGAGGATGTGAAAATATCGTATGAAATGACTGTTAACAATAAACGTTTTGAAGCAGCTTTCTTTCAGATGTCCGAAGCCGACAAAGATACAACAGGTATAGCCGCTTTTGCACAACAAAAAGCATATTCTAAATATACTCAAGATGAAATACGGAATATGAGCGAAGAAGAACAACTTGTTCTGCAATATTCATTGGCTATTGATTGGTTGGAATCCAAGTCGGGGAAAAAATCGGTTTGGTTTATGATAACCGAGTTGTATGGTGAATACGGCATTGTGCTGTATTACGATAATAAATATAACGAGTCCAACGGGGAGGATTTGTAAAGAAAATTAATAACTTTAAATAATATAAATTATGAAAAAAATATGGGTATTTTTACTTGGAATTTTGTCTGGTGTAATACTGACATTTTTAACGCTAATTGTTATTGCAGGGATTAAAACGAACAATTCTAATCCAAAATTTTTTGCCGAGCCAGGCGATATTATTAGTGAAAGAGCAATGAATGTATTTCAGGTGCTCGATGACGGCGCCGCGCTTGCCACGGGACAGTATGATATATTAAGCGTTTATTTGCTGTATGATGAAGATGGCAAACCTTTTTACGATAATCAAGAAGTTATTGCGCCAAAAGGTAAATGCTTCCGACAAGTTGGAATATATAAATATAAGGCAAATAACGGAATGCTAAAAACAGTCCCAGTAGTGAAACTTATGGATGGGGAATCGGAAATAGATGACAAAGAAACAGAAGTTGGTTTGAATTCTTTTTTTTCAGGCTTGTCAGGCGAAGTGAGTCTGTTTGATGAGCCGAGCGAAACCATGTCCAACAAGAGTTTTAAGGTGGATAAGGTGTTAAGAGAAGGTTTTGCAATTGCAAGAGGAAAAGATGAATTAGGCTTTTGGTACGGATTGGAAGTTGCGTTGTGTGATACCTCAGCTCATTTCTACGATGACCAAATTGTAAAATTGCCAGCTGGTATGCGTTTCCGCCAGATTGGAACGTACAAGGATTATATACACACTTATCCAATCGTTATGGCTATGAAGTAATTACTTCCTTTTCTTCGTGAACTTGCATCGGGGATAATTCTCACACCCCCAGAAACCACCGTATTTGCCTTGTCGCCAAACAAGTCTCCCATGGCAACGTGGGCACAAGCCTTTGTTAACCATCTGATTATGTTCGTAAATGGTGTTGCGCACGGATTGCACATGTCGCTGTTTCCTGTTTTCATCGGTTATAATCGAAACTGAAAGTTGTTGCAAAAGTGAAGAAACTTGATTTGGTGCAAAAATCGGCTCGGAGTGTCGAAAAATTGAGCGTTTTAGCTGACTAGAGTAAACAACGGTGCTTTCGGTATTTGTCTTTAGGTCGGCATCGCCAAGAAAAACAACAATAGGAAATATTTGATTTTGGTAGATGTGAAGGGTGTTTGCCAAAGCTATGGTATGTGAGATGTTTTGTTTTATAGGATTGCGGAATTTGTGTTTTTCGCCGTAAATGTTTTGTGTCCAGTATTCGGATTTCTCGTTGCCAAAAATCCAGCCGCTGTAATTTTTAGTTTCGATTGCAAAAACTCCGTATGGTGAGATAATTACGTGGTCAATTTGTACCGAATAACCTTGATTTTGCAGATAAACATCGTTGAAAACATGATATTGTTCCGGTAAAGAGTCCAAAATGGATGCGACTCTCATTTCGCCTCGTTCTCCTTTGTCGGCAAAAATGTATTTCCAAAAGACGTTTGAAGATGAGCTGCTCTCATTTCCATAATATTTATGGATGATTAAGGATATGACATATATCCCTATTATGATAACGGCAATAGCTGCTAAAGTCATTATAAAGATATTCATTTTTTCCTATCGGTGCCGTTTGTCAGTGCAAAAAGCGAGTCGTTTTTGCTTTGGTCGTACTGTAGGCCGTTGCTAAGGCAGTAAAAGGTTGTGATATGCTCGAAATTGTCATCTTCGAATAGTGCTACGTCGGCTTCCTCTTTGATTAAATCCAAATTCTCATAAATGATGTAGTCAATATTTTTCTTTTGGCAAAAAGAAGATTCAAGAATGTGTAATCTGTTATCAAACAAACCGTTGCGCTTGTAAAGGACATATAATGTAGGGTCGGAGAAGCCACCGTATTCATCGTAAACCACGTAGTCGTCGTTGCTCCACACTCTGTAGTTGAGGAATACGCCGGCTATAAAAAACAGGACGATGCAAAACAATGCTGCGGCTACGCAGCACAGCGACCCAAGCACTTTTATTTGCCAGCGTCGGTTTCTTACTAAGTATATGGTAAGTATGATGGCGTAAGCGATAGTGAGAATGGGAGCGAACATGGCTGCCCAGTTGTCCATTTGCCAAACAAGACGTTGCGAGTCTCCATAAAAAATGATTTTCGGCACAATGGCAAGCATCCACAGCACCAAAGCCGTTATCCCTATTATTCTGCGAAGTCGTTTCATATTATCATTTGTTTGTGATTTTAGAACGTCGTAAATATTTTTTTATTGTGCAGGAGAGGAAACCCCTTAGCCGTAAGGGTGCTAATTGTCGCAAAAAACTCCTCTCTCCCTGCCGTTTTGCGGGAGTTTTGTGTTAAAAAACACAAGTTTTGGTGTTTATTCAATTATTTTGTGTAAATTTGCAACCGTAAAACGACAAAGATTATTAATCAAAAATTATAACAAAATGAAGAAGTTACTATCATTTTTCGCAATTATGTGCCTTGTGGGGATTGCCTCCGTTAAGGCCCAGAGTGCCAGCGACTCGTCGTATGCCCGCGACTTGAGCTACAGCACCATCAGCACCGCCACCCTGCCGGTTTCCGTTTCCGACTCGTTGGTGGACACGACGAAAATTCTCCTCGACTTGCGCAAAGGTGTCAGTGCCAACGGCTACTCCTTCAGCGTCGGCTCGTCATGTGCAATGGCTATAGAACTGCGGGCTTCCGGCTCTTGGGACAGCTATCTGTATTTGCTCGACAACAATTACCGTAGGATAGCCTCCAACGACGACTGGCATGGTTCGTCAGGCTCGGGCAGCCGTATTGTCAAAATCCTTGCCCCCGGCACCTACCACATTGTTGCTACCAATTATTCAGGTAGCGTTTCAGGTAGCTCGCTAAATTATCAGATAGTGCTCGACACCATTAGCGTGCTGCCTCTGAGCGCCGTGGCATGCACCAACATCCCTTTGCTGGGCTCCGTAACCGACACCTTAGGGCAGAATTGCCCCACATCCCACATTTACAACGAGTTTATCAAGGTGAAATGCTACTCGGTACAGTTGCCGCAGTGCAATTTCGAGGTGACTATAAATCGTGGTGATAGGAATATTGTGCTAATGGATGATAGCTACAACATTGTCCGCACCTATGGAAGCTTTAGGGGCTTTGTGGCTCCCATCACCACTCCCGGCACCTACCACATCTTCACTTTTGTCCAGGACGAATTTAGTTCCGATGCAACGTTGTCCGAATTTTTCACAATTCGTACCGACACTGTTAGTGCGGCAAAATTCCCCCAACTCAGCTACCGCAGCATAAACATCGGCGACACCGTGTGCGACTCGCTCGACGGCACCGACCCATACTACTTCGACGAATACTCCAATACAACGCTCCTGGGCAAGTCGTATGAGCCCAACAACGGTTTGAAGCATGTGAAGGGTTTCCGCATGCGCACAGCCGCCACAACCCATTATCTCAGCGTTAAGGAAACAAGCACATCGATGCAAGACGGATATGTTTTGTTGTACCTGCTCGATTCGAACTACAACATTTTGATTTCTGCCCGAGGTGGCGACATATATACAAAAGTGGAGCCATCGACCACATACTATATTTGTCTGACATCGGCCAGAACGCAAGATACAGGCGATTTCTGTCTGTACACTTCGGAAGTCGGCGACCTTCCTAACATTTTCTATGTCGATGCGGTGAACGGCGACGACTACAACAACGGCCTAACACCCTCCACGGCCCTTGCCACAATAGGTCGTGCACAATCCCTTTGTTCCACACCTATGAGGATCTATCTTACCGACGACTACCATTTCGATGCAAACACCATTTATTTCAGCAGTTATGTGGAGTTTTTCCCATACGGTAAAAATATTCGTCTATACCCTTATGTGAATAATTACGACAATATTTTGGTATCCCCTTCCGGTATGATATTCGGTAATCCCGACGACACTCTGTTTTTTGTGATAGATTCGGCAGGTACCGTAGCAAATCCATTAGAAGGGGAGTTGATTTATGGAGATTTCTATGCTGAAATTAACAGACTCAAGATAAGCAACTCCGTTTGGAATAACGATTTCTTTAGTGTCGACAGCATCTCGCTGAGAAACTGCGAAATAACCAACAATGTTGTAAATGATGACTTTTTGGAGGCGGAGGGTATTTCGATAATAAATACCACTATTGCAGGCAACAGTGTGCTAGGGTCTTTAATGAGGACTTTGTCGTTGACGTTCACCAATTCGACAATGACAAACAACGCATTCAGAGAACCGATACTTATGGAGTATCCCATCGGAGATGTAAGATTAAACAGCGGCACTATAAGCAACAACACTTTCTCGCCCGCAGAAGAAGATTATATGACGATATTTACTCCTCTTGGATTGGATTCAACACATCTTGGAGGCCTGTTTTTCTTGTATGCATGTCCGGTACATATCGGCACCGGTTTCACTACCGACCAATATCTGTTCCTCGACACGGGCAGCTATGTTTACATCGAACAGAGTCTGCCAGCAACCGCCAACTATACTATTTATCCGATACTGTTGGATTTATTCACCGAATCTATAACACCATATTATTATGAAGGCCGCAAAGTGCTTGCAGGCAATTCATCGTTTGTCGCCGCCAACTACGGCCGTTTCACCATGATTCAGCCCGACGACCAGACTTGGTACCTGCACAGCGACGGTAAGATGTACTCCTCGCAGGAGGGCATAGCCCAAGCCGAGCAGGCCGACGTGGCGTTGTATCCCAACCCCGCCAGCGACCGTTTCGTGGTTGAACTCAACGGCACTGAAGCCGACGAAATCTGCCTGTTCGACATCTACGGCAAACAGGTGAAACGCGTTGCAGCCTCGCAAGGCGCTAATAGCATCGGAGTGCAGAATTTCGCACGTGGCATATATTTCGTGCAGGTGCGCAAGAACGGCACTGTGGTGGCCACACGCAAGTTAGTTAAGAAATAAGAATTTATAATTGATAATTGTAGAGACGCACGGCCGTGCGTCTCTTTTTTTATTGGTTGTGGCGAGAAAAAATAACGGAAAAACGTTAAAAATTCCAAACAAAATAAAAAAAATATTATATTTGCACGATGTAATAACAAGATAGTATTAATTAAAACATATTCAAAATGAAGAAGTTATTATCATTTTTCGCAATTGTGTGCCTTGTAGGTATAGTCTCCGTAAAGGCGCAAAGCAGCAGCGATTCGGCCTATGTGAGAAATTTTAACTACAGGTATCTCAACGTGGGCAATCTGCCAATCAGTATTCAGGACACCCTTAATTCAAGCCATTCTAATTGCAAAATAATTAAGGATGAGAATAACAGCTATCTCCGTAGGGGTCAATGGGCAAAAGGTTATGCCATAAACATAACAAGCCCCACGGCTCTCAACATCAAGATGCTTTCGGGCGGCTGGGACTGCTTCCTATATCTGCTGGACAGCAGTTTTAGCGTAGTCACTTACAACGACGACTATAACGGTTCAGATTATGGCAGCCGTGTAGTATATGCCCTTCAGCCTGGGCAATACTTTATTATAGCCGCATCGTATGACAATGATTTATCTAGCATTAACGAGAATTATTCTCTTACTATAAATGCTATTAACGCTGTGGATTACAGCGGTCTTAACTATACCTCCAGGGCTTTTAGTACCCCGTTTACCGATACACTCGGGTCCAACAGTCAGATTCTTGCCGAAATGAGCGATCAAATCCAAGGAAATTATGCCAAAGGCTATACCATTCAGGCCCCTCAGTGCAATATGAAAGTATCCATTTATGGAAATAATCGTTCGGTAGTGGTTCTCGACAACAACTATAACTCCTTGCCGTATTACAGTGGTAGAGGAGATTCTAAGGTGATTCCCTTGCCTCAAGCCGGTACATACCGCATTGTGGCATATTCCACTAACGATTATGAGACCGAAACAAGTCTTTCGGATACATTTGCCATTGCCATCGATACAATTTCAGTTTGCTCTTATCCCACTTTGAATTACAGAAACATAAACATGGGCGACACCATAATCGACTCCTTTGTTGACATGGATCCTTACATACTCATTCCTACGAGCGGCAGTATTGGACCTCGTGCCTCACGAGTGGGAAATCTCTACCATGCCAAAGGTTACCGCATCCAAACAGGTGCCAATGTCAATTATTTCGACAACAACATGCTGTCTAGTACAATCCAAGGTGGTAATTACGTGATTTTGCTTGACGCGAACTTCAATGAAATTGCCCGCTCCTATACCTACAGTTACACAGGTCCTGGCAGGTTGTACACAAGAGTGTCGCCGTCGACAACATATTATTTAGTGGTACAATCCTGCTCCTACAATTCTGGCGATACCGGCAGCTACAGTTTCTACAATCGTGCTACCAGCGACATAGCCAATACTTATTATGTGGATGCCCTCAACGGTAGCGACGGCCGCAACGGCCTCACACCCACAACAGCCATTGCCACCATCGACACCGCCATGGCCCGCGGAAATGGTGTTGCAAGAATTTACCTTACCGAGGACTATCATTTTGACAACATCTTGTATGCCGCACAGTATCTCGAAATTTACCCATACCAGAAAAACATAAAACTTATCCCCGATGGTCCCATTCATGACGACGTGTTTGATAACGGACAAATTCTTGTGCTCGGCAAAGAAGGCGACAGCCTGTATTTACTGATGGATTCCATCGACGGCTCGAACTTCGACAACTTTATCGATGATTACGACATGGTGGAAATCAACAATCTGAAAGTTCGCAACTGTAAATTCGAATATTATTTTTTCGATGCAAATATGTTGGTCGTTCGTAATAGTGAGTTTATCAACGATACAGTTATGGACGACGAAATGTTTTACGCAAGCAAACGGCTTCATTTTATTAACACCACTATTTCGAACAACAATTTTCTTAGTGGCGGTGTGTTTTCCACTAATAATTTAACTATGGAAAACAGCACCATAGCTAACAACAGAATTAATTCTCCATTTTTCTTCTACTCGTCTACTAGTGAAGTCAATCTTATAAGTGGCAGCATACGCAACAATGTTGTTTCGGGTAACGGTTTGTCAGAGGCGGCATCAATGTTGGGATGCGACACCACCAATCTGGGCGGACTGTTCTTGCTATTCGGAGCCACTGCAAACTGGGGTGCCGGATTTATGATGGACCTCAACAGTTATGTATTAATGGACTCGCTGTCTTCAATTGCGCTTAGCGAGAATATCAACGGTCCCGCCGTGGCACAGATATTGCCGGTGAATATTAATATGTACGTAGGATCTGTATCGACAGGCTATACCGAAGGCCGTCGTGTACTGTCGGGTCCTGCAAATATCCTTTCTTCTAACTACACCCGCTTTGTGTTGGCTCAGCCCTCCGACCGTGCATGGTACATCCACCCCGACGGCACTATCCACTCCTATGGCGTTGGTATAGAGCAAACTGAGCAAGCCGAAGTTGCCGTGTATCCCAACCCCGCCAGCGATAGAGTCGTTGTCCGTCTCGACGGCACCGAGGCCGACGAAATCTGTGTGCTCGACATCTACGGCAAACAGGTGAAACGCATCGCCGCCACCGAAGGAACACAGACCATCGGCCTGCAAGGTCTTGCCAAAGGAATGTATTTCGTGCAGGTGCGCAAGGATGGAGCCGCAGTTGCTACAAAGAAAATAATTAAGAAATAAGAGTTAAGAATTAATAATTTGAGAGACGCACGGATGTGCGTCTCTTTTTTTATATCGTGCGTCTCTTTTTTTTGTGGATATCCGAAAATCTGAAAAACGAAAATTTTTCACCAAAAAATTGTATATTTGCATTGCGACAAAAATAAAATTTTTCGCGTAAACTGTTGAAAATCCGTAATATGTATTGAATATTCTGTTGCGGAGAGCAAAATAATGGATAAACGATAGGCAATGGAAGAAACTGCTGGCAAGGAACAGAAACCAAAAAAGAAGAAAAGCGTGGCGCGCAGGGTGGTGAAAATCACTCTTATTACCCTGCTGTCGTTAGTTCTGCTTGTACTCATTGCCGTGGGCGTGGCCTTGTATGTGGTTTTCACTCCCGAAAAGGTTACCAAAGTGGTGAATACCTACGCCGACCGTTTTCTCAACGCCGATGTGCAGTTCGAAAAGGTGGACATCACTTTTCTCTCCACCTTCCCCGATTTCTACCTCACTTTGGACAAAGGTTCCATCGTCTCCCACGCCATTGCCGCCGATGCCCCCGACTACTCCAAAAGTCGCGACAGCCTGTTGGCCTTCCAGTCGTGTCGCATACAGCTCGACCCTGTGAAATACCTGAAAACCAAGGATGTGGACATCGAAGAGATTACCTTCGACGGCGTTACGGCCTACGCTTACGTAACTCCCACAGGCACAGCTAACTGGGACATAATGCTGCCCTCGGAGCCCGACACCACGGAGTCGGAGTTTGTTATCGACGACTATGTGAAGTCGGTAACGGTGAAGAAAATTTCTTTCAACACTAAATCAGTGGTTTACGAGGATTGCCAGTCCAACACCCTAGCTTCGCTTGACAATTTGAGGTTGGCGCTCGCCGGCGATTTTTATCAGATGAAAACGGCGGTGGATTTGGAGGCCTCGGTGCAGGGCGTCAACCTGAAAACCGACAGCGTGCAGCTTGCCAATAATATGGACATCGGTTTGGAAACCAAACTGTTGGCCGACCTCGATGCTTCGCGTTACGACCTCGACTCCGCCACGCTTCTGGTGAACAACAACCGTTTCCGGTTGAACGGCTTTGTGTCGATGCCCGACACCGACGCCATCGATATGGACCTGTGGCTCGATGGCCAGATACCTGCCCTCGACCTTTTCAAACAGCTGGTTCCGGTGGTTTACTTGCCGATTCTTAACCACGTTGAAGTGAAAGGCAAACTCGATGTGGATGCTTGTGTGACAGGTACTTACTCCAAAAACTCTATGCCCGAAATCAAAGCTTCGCTGTTTTTGGACAGTGCCTATATCAACTACGATGCTCTGGGTTTCGCCATCCGCGACATCAACCTTGTTGCCGACGCTTTCATCGACCTAACGAGCAACTGCCGTTCGCATGCCAATATCGACTGGCTCACTTTGCGTACCAATTTCCTCTCCGCCAAGGTAAAGGCAACGCTCGACAACCTGCTCGGAGACCCGCTCGTTTCTGCCAAAGGCAAGATAAAGGCCGATGTGGGGCAGACGCTCTCTTATTTTCCGGTGCTCCCCAAAGGCATGTCGGCCAAAGGCTTTGCCAATATCGATATGAATGTCAACACCCTGCTTAGCGATGCAACCGACGTGCGTTTGGAACGCATAAAAGCCGACGCCAAAATCGGTCTCGACCGTTTTGCTTTCAGCTCGCTATACGACACGCTTTACGCGACTTTCAAGCATGGCGATGTGCTGTTGAAAACCAACGTGCCGTCGCAGAAGATGGGGGGCAAGGCGCTGTTCGACGCCGATGCCGACCTCGACTCGGTGTGGTTGCTTTACTGCGATTTGGCCAAAGGCACTGTGGGCAACGCGAAAATCGCAGCGCAGATGGCTCCCGAAAGAGAGGGGCGCGTTACCTCCACCGTGGCACGTTTCGACCTCGGCAACCCCAATCTGGTACTCGACAGCGACATCGATTATGTGAGCGACAATACCGTGGTGAACCTTTCCATGCTCCCGTCGAAAAGCAATGCCGCTTCGCCGCAGCTCAACTTAGGGCTTAACTCGGGACGCACCAAAATCTTCTACGACAGTATCGATGTGGATTTGAAAAATGCCGACATTCAGTTGGCTATGCGGCCCATAAACAATACCAAGCGTGTACGCGACAGCCTTGCTCCCCGCGACACCGCAAATCGTGGCAAGATACGCCACCAACGTTTTCTGGAGCTTAACACCGACCAAACCATCGACTACCTGCTTGCCAGTCTCGAACCCGACACCACAGCAAAAGGCGACACTATGGACATAGTGCAGAATTTCCTCAGTCGCTGGAGCGTGAACACCGACGTGAAATTCAATTCCGCCAAGGTGCGCACCCCAGATTTGAACTATCCTGCCCATATAATGAACGCCAATTTCTCGTTCGATGGCAAAGATTTGAAAGTCAACGCTTTGACGGTGAACGTGCGACGTACCGACTTGCAGCTTACGGGTACGTTGAAACATCTGCGGCGTTCCGTGCTAGGCCGGAGCAAATGGGAAGGCGATTTCTGTTTGAAATCCACCTTGCTCAAAGCCAGCGACTTGATGAATATCCTGAAGTCGGACACTCCTCCGGCAACCACCGACAGCCTTGCGCAAAGCAGAATGCTGTTGGCCGAAGATACCGCCATCAGTCAGATTATTGTTGTGCCCGACAATATCGACATCACTCTGCAGACCAATCTGCGCGAGGTGCGTTACGACAAGGCCGTGCTCAACAACGTCAACGGAAAAATCGCTGTGCGCAATAGCTATATCATCCTCGACGGACTTAATTTCAAATCCACGATAGGCAACGTACACACCACGCTTTTCTACAAAGCCGCCGACAAAAGAGGCGCCGATGTATCCGCCGACCTTGTTGTGGACAAACTAAACATCACCAACCTGATAACCCAGATACCCGAAATAGACACCATGTTGCCCATGTTGCGCTCGTTCGAAGGACTTATCTCCGCCGACATTATGGCTTTGGGCAAACTCACCCCCAATTTCGACATCGACATACCGTCGATCAACGCCTCGTGTCTGGTGCGCGGCGACAGCCTTGTGCTGTTGGACAATGAGACCTTCCGAAAAATCTCCAAGTTGCTGTTGTTCAAGAATAAATACCGCAACCTTATCGACAGTCTGTCGCTGGAATTTGTGATGAAAAACAAAGTGATAAACTTCTTCCCGTTTATCTTTGCCATCGACCGCTACAAAGTCGGGATCCTCGGCACACAGTACGCCGACATGACTTTCGACTACAAGTTTGTAGCGCTGAAATGGCCGTTGCTTCTGAAACTGCTGGTGAAATACAAGGGCGACCTCAACGACCTCGACCACGCCAAACTGAGAATCGGTATCGACAAACGCAAGACAGGCTACGCCAAAGAATTCGAGAATCTGGAGACCTTCTCCACCGTGCGGAAACAGATACAGAACGTGCTGCGCAAAGGACGTCAGGATGCGATGCAGACCACGTCGCAGGACGAAAAAAATGACGAGAAATAAAAGTTTACAGCAAACCGAAGTACTAAATAAATGAGCCCGACCCCCATCATCCCCGACGAGCAAGAGCTGGTGCAGGCCATTCTGAACGGCGACAAAGAGCGCTACAGCGAGATTGTGCGGTGCTACAGCACTTCCATTGCCAATCTCAGCTACAAGCTGGCCGGCGAAAAACTCGAGGTGGAGGAGGTGGTGCAGGAGGTGCTGGTGGAACTGTACCTCTCGCTGCCACGTTTCAGGTTTGGCTCGAAACTAAGCACCTACGTGTACCGGATTACCGTGAACACCGTGGCGAAAAAACTGAAAAAACTGGGTCGTTACTACCGGATGAGTGAGGTTACCGAAAACACCAACATCCAACTGCGACAAAACTCTGTGGAGGAATCCATTGTGAACGACGACCGCCAAAACGAACTGCTCAAAGCGTTGGGACAGCTGAAATATGAGCAACGCACCGCCCTCACGCTGTTTTATTACGAAGAGCTCTCGTACAAAGAAATTGCCGAAACGATGAATATCACCGTGGCAAAGACAGAGTCGCTGATATTCAGGGCAAAACAGAATTTGAAGAAAAAGTTGGACAAACAATAAAAAACATGGACTGCAGGACATTTGCCAAATTGTGGCTGAACAGCAACAACGACACCCTTACGCAAGAGGCGCACGAGCATCTCACGCATTGCGTCGAATGTAAGCACAAGGTGGAGTGCTATGACGAACTGCTTACAGCACTGAAATCCGACCCTCAACTGCCGGATATCGCCACCAAGACGGAGTTTGCCGTGATGTCGCGGATAGAGAATCTGAGTCCTGCCGCACAGCACACGTCGCACCGCAAACTGTGGATAGCCTCGGCGGCGGCAAGCGTGGCAGTTCTCCTTGTTACGGGACTGGCTTTCTATCAGCATAGCATCGAAAAAGCCGAAAACAAAGCCATTGTGGAGATGATTTCCGAAATCCACGAAGAGCAGGGACAGACCATCGAGCCGACATCGGAATACACCGATTTGGCCTTGCTCGAAAGTTATTTGACAGACGTAAACAACCAATAAACTCCTTTGATATGAAGAATCGTATTATCGCTCTGATATTCATACAGATAGCTATGGTATTCTCCGCCAGCCTTCGGGCATCGAACGACGGACTTTTGTACGATGGCGATACCAACAGCACAAAACGGGTGCAGAGATGCCCCAAATGCGGTGAACCCCTGAATTTCGGCAAGAAAACAAGGCAATTCCAGAATGTGGACATCGAGGCCAAGATAGCTTCCTTTGTGGACGACCTCACCGACGAACAGCGCGACCAGCTGCACGACCTCTCGGTGCAGTCGAAACAGACATTGAACGAACTGCGACAGCAACAGCGCGAACTGCGCGACACCATAAGTCTGCTGCTGCGTCAGCCTACCGACCAGTCGGAAATATTGTTCCCGCTTTTCGACAAAAGCGCCCAAGTAAGAGCACAAATCGACAAGGAACTCTACACCGCCCGTTTCAACATTGCTAAAGTCCTCAACGAAAAGCAGTTGCAGACCTTGCGCGAGAAGATGGCATCAGAGAGGAAAAACTGCAACGTACAAAACAACCGTTACAAGAATAAAGGTCATAAAAAACACCACCACAAAAGGGGAGAAGGCCCTGCAAGATAGACCGTTCGGAATAGGGCGTGAAAAAAATCACTCATCAGTGCAATAAAAAATACAAAATGTAGTTACTTTATTTACTCACAAATAATGTAACTGCATTCCGTTTTATGAGGCATAAACTGTTATTGGTGGCAGCTGTTTTTTTGATGGGGCTCGGCGTGGAGGCGCAGGAGTTCCGTTGTAGCGTGACTATCAACGCACAACAGGTGCAGACCAACGAGAAAAAAGTGTTCGAGACTATGAAACAGGCCATCGAGGAGTTTGTGAACAACCGCAAATGGACCAACGTCGAATTTGAACACTACGAAAAGTTGGAGTGTAATATTAGCCTGATTATCAGTGAACAGACATCACTTACCGATTTCGGCGGACAGCTGAGCGTGCAGTTGCGTCGTCCGGTGTACAACTCCAACTACACCACCGGCCTGATGAACTTTGTGGAACCCGATTTCCAGTTCTCGTTCAACGAGAGCCAACCCCTCGAATTCGACCCCAACACCTTCTACAGCAACCTCTCTTCGACGCTTGGCTACTACCTGTACATTATGCTCGGCATGACTTTCGACAGCTACGGTCTGATGGGCGGCGACCCCTTCTTCGAGATGGCTCAGACCATAGTGCAGACCTCCAACAAATCGGGATACAAAGGCTGGAAAACCACCGACGGACAGAAAGCCCGCTACTGGTGGATGGAAAACCACACCAATCCCAACTACAACACCCTCCGCCAAGCCTATTACTACTACCACCGCATGGGCCTCGACATGATGACCAAGGACCAGACCGAGGCGCGCAAGAACATCATCCAAGCACTGCAGCTGGTGCAGCAGACCAACAAAAAACGTACCAACCTGCTGTGCGTGTCGATGTTTATGGACGTGAAAATCTCCGAGATAGTGAGCATTTTCACCCCCGCACCCAAGGAGGAGAAAAAACAAGTCTACGAACTTGTGCGTCAAATCAGTCCCATCAACCTCAACAAAATGAAAGACTTTAATCAATAATTAGTAGTTAGTAATTAGTAATTAGTAATCAGAAATTGACAATAAACAACTTAACATCTTAACTTTTCTAATCACTAATCACTAATCACCAATCACTAATCACCAATCACCAAAGAACATTAACAACACCAAAATAATATCATGACACAAATACCCATTAGCAAAGAAACGATAGCAAAAATTGCAAAGGAAAACAAGATAGCCAACCCCGGACGCGCGTCGATACGCGAGATGCGCAAGATGATTCAGGACATCGAAGCGGAAACGGGCATCCGTTACGTGAAGATGGAGATGGGCATCCCCGGACTTCCGGCTCCGCAGGTGGGCGTTGAGGCACAGATCGAAGCCCTGCGCAGCGGCGTGGCAAGTATCTACCCCGAAATCTACGGCACTGCCGATTTCAAGAAAGAGGCCGCACGTTTTGTCAAGAATTTCCTCGACATCGACGTCACTCCCGACTGCTGCGTACCCACGGTAGGCTCGATGCAGGCCGGTTTCGCCTCGTTCCTCACCCTTACACGCTACGACGCCAAGAAGACCAAAGTGCTGTTTATCGACCCCGGTTTCCCCGTGCAGAAACAGCAGTGCCGCGTGCTGGGCATCCCCATGAAGACTTTCGACGTGTACGAATACCGCGGCGACAAGCTTCGCGACAAGCTGGAAGAGGAACTGAAGGACGGCGACGTGGCATGTCTTATCTATAGCAGCCCCAACAACCCCGCTTGGTTCTGTTTCACCGACCACGAACTGCGTATCATCGGCGAGATGGCCAACAAATACGGTGTGGTGGTGCTCGAGGACGACGCCTATTTCCTGATGGATTTCCGCAAGGACTANNAGCGTTCCCGGCAAGGCTCCGTTCCAACCCACAGTGGCCAAATACACCGACCGCTACGTGCTGATGATTTCGGGCTCGAAGAGCTTCAGCTACGCCGGCGAGCGTATAGCCATGATGATCTGCAGCCCGACGCTGTTCAACATGGAATGTCCCGACCTGGCCCGCTACTACAGCCAGACACAGCTGGGACGCGCTCTGATTTTCGGCACCCTTTATTGCCTCAGCTCCGGCACCGCACACAGCGTGCAATATGCCATGGCAGCCATGCTGAAAGGCGCCAACGACGGCACTTTCAACTTCGTTAAAGATATCAAGGAATACGGCGAGAAAGCCCACATAATGAAGAAAATGTTCACCGACAACGGTTTCTATATCGTTTACGACAAGGATATGGGCGAGGATATCGGCGACGGCTTCTATTTCACTTTCTGCTACCCGAACATGGACGGCGTGGAGCTGCTTAACGAACTGATACAGTACGGTATAAGCGCCATAGCACTGGACATCACCGGCAGCCACAAACAGGGCATCCGCGCTTGCGTGGCTTTGGTGCTCCGCGAACAGTTCCCCGACCTGAAAGTGCGTCTGGAGAAATTCCACCAAGACCACCCGGTTCGATAATTAGTAATTAGTAGTTAGTAATTAGTAATTAGTAATTGTAGCGGCGAATAAATATTCGCCTATTTCGGAATTTGGAAATGATTTTTGATTTCGGATTTCGAAATTGTGGGGGCGAATAAATATTCGCCATGATGGCTAACTAATTGGGCAATCACCGATTGCCCAATTAGTTGTAAAATAAAAAACTGAAATATAGCACTTTAAACACAAACAAAACATACAAAAAACAGAAAGAACGTAATAAACTAAAATATTAACAATCTGAGCTTTACGCTCTTATTCTCTCAAATCGAAAATCTGGTAAATTTTCAAGAAACAGGAATGAGAATAAAGATGCGGAAAGTTCACGTCTTTAGGCGTGAGCTGTTTCGTGCTTATTCATTCCTGTGGTCCACCAGAGCCTCGATTTGATAATAAGCAACCAAAACGAACGGCGAGCGCCTTTTTCTTTTGGCGGCTTGGAAAGGGCGGAGTTTGGAAAATAATAAAGGAATCATGCCTCACGAAAAACAAACAGATTTTCTTGTGCGTGACTTATTAATAAACGCAAATATATTGTTTGATGCGGAACAAAGCCGTATCCGAGAAATAAACAATGCTTTATCCACGGCATCCAAACATGGAACTGGCAAGCATGGATTTCCTGAATTTATTGCCATATCAAAGGATTTTGTAATGGTAATAGAGGATAAAGCAGATAATGCAAAACAGGGCAAGTATTTAAATGAAAACACTCTGCTTATGGACAATTCTGCAATTGTCGATTATGCTGAGAATGGTGCATTGCATTATGCTCAGAATATTATCACCAAAACACAATTTAAAAAAGTATTTGCATTCGGCTGTTCAGGCACCACATCCCAGTCACTCAAAATTCGTCCGATTTACGTAACCCCTAACGGATATCAAGTACTTAAACCCGTAAAAGATTTTTCAAGCTTTTCTTCTACGGCTATTCAATCATATTACGAAACTGTAGTTTGTCAGCATAAAACAGTCGAACAAATTGAACTTGAAAATATACTAAATAAAGCAGTCCAATTAAACGAGGACCTTCATGTTTATGGTTCTCTCTCAAATCTTGAAAAACCCGTAGCTGTGAGCGCAATTTTACTTGCTTTGCAAAATGTGGATTTTTCAACAGAGGATTTGACATGTGATTCGGATTGTACAGATGGGAAAAAAGTATTTGATGCGGTTGAAAAGCATATGGAAAGGGTTCGAGTACAACCTGGACAAAAGAAATCTCAAGTGCTTGATCAATTCCGTTTCATACAGAACCGTCCAAACCTTTCCCAATACAATGAACGTTTGGGAAAGTCTCCAATACGTTATTTTGCAGAATATCTTTTTTCGAATGTTCTTACAGCTTTCTATTACAATACACCTGAAGATATTTTAGGGCGGTTTTATGGCGAATTCATGTCATATAGTGGTGGCGATGGACAATCATTGGGTATTGTATTAACTCCCAAACATATAACTCAATTGTTCTGCGAACTTATTGACATTAAACCTACAGACAGAGTATTTGACCCAACATGTGGTACAGCTGGATTTCTTATTGCTGCTATGAACACAATGCTCAACAAAGTGCAAACAGAGGCTGAAAGGCAGCGAATACGCAAAAACAACCTTTACGGTATTGAACTTAACGAAGGCATGTTTTCCATAGCTACTACCAATATGATACTCCGAGGTGATGGAAAATCAAATCTTGTATGTGCAGACTTTTTAAAACAGGATCCACAAGTGTTGCGAGAAAAATACAATTTCACAGTGGGGTTGATGAATCCGCCATATTCTCTGGCAAAAAAGAAGGAAACGGCACACCTGTCAGAGCTGCATTTTATTTCACATCTACTTGATTCTCTTGCCGAAGGTGCTAAATGTGTTGTTATAGTGCCACAATCCACTATGGTTGGTAAGACAAAAGTGGACGAACAGCAAAAAGAGTATATACTTGCAAATCACACGTTGGAGGGGGTTATTACGCTGAATCCTCAAACATTTTTCGGTGTTGGTACTAATCCTGTAATTGCAGTATTTACAGCCCATCAACCGCATCCGCAAAACTACTATGCAAAGTTTATAAATTTTAAAGATGATGGTTATGAAGTTGCACCGCATATAGGACTAATACATACTCCACGAGCCGATCAGCGCAAAAAATTATTGCTTGAGTGTTGGAAAATGAATCGTCCTGTTACCAATGATTTTATGGTGCGTTCTACTGTATCGGCCGAAGATGAGTGGTTGCACTCGTTTTATTATTTCAACGAGGCAATTCCAGATGATGCTGATTTTGAACGAACAATGGCTGACTATCTAACCTTTGAATTCAACATGATAACGCACGGCAGAGGATATCTCTTTTATCAACAAACTCGGGAGGAACAAGAATGATAACACTGCAACAATGTAATTGGAAAGCGTTTAGAATAAACGACATATTCGAAGTCAATACAGGTGCGAATGTGTCAAAAAAAAATATGTCAAATGGCGTCTTGCCTCGTATTACTGCAACTGATACAAATAACGGAGTTGATAGTTTTACAGGATATAGTTCCAATAAAAATTTCCGTGTGTTTGAAAACTGTGTGTCAATATCATTTTTAGGTTCATGCTTTTATCAGCCATATAAAGCAAGTTATGATATGAAGATTCACAACATAATTATTAAAGGTCGTGAGTTAAACAAATACATTGCTTTGTTTATTGCGAACCAATGTAAACGCACTTGTAGTCAAGTGACTTATGGCAACCAAATGTCATCAAGTGATCTGCAAAAACAATTGATTTATCTTCCCTCTACTCCCGAAGGCTTACCCGACTATGACTATATGGAACAGTATATGAGAGAGAAAGAACGCAAACTGCTAAATCAATACCGGTCTTATATTTTATTGAAAATCAATGAGTTGGGGGGGGGTAATACCCTAAAAATCAATCATTGGAGAGCGTTTGAACTGACAGAGATTTTTACCATAACAGCCACTAAAAGCGGAATAGACCGCAACAAACTGACAGGTCAAAAAGGGGATTTTCCGTATATCACCCGCAGTGACAATGAGAATGGTTGGGATTCTTTTATCGGGATGCAGCCCAAATATAAAACAGATAAAGGTAATGTTATTTCCATTGGCCTTGACACTCAAACTGCCTTTTATCAGCCAATACCTTTTTATACAGGGCAAAATATACAGGTGTTTTCAAATAAGCATCTCAACAAATATATTGCTATCTTTATGTTACCTTTGCTCAAAATACAACTCAACAAATTTAATTGGGGCGGAAATGGAGCGACATTGGGAAGGTTGAAACGCTTGCATATCATGCTGCCCGCGACTGAAAGCAACCAGCCTGATTATATGTACATGGAACAACATATGCGACAAAAGGAATTGAAAATATTAAAAAACTATATTAAGATCCGTCAAAATGTTTGATTGTTATTAAAAAGGTTTGCCTTATTCCTCCTGCATATAACCCACAAAACGGCGGCCTCACCA
>DBXF01000072.1:35762-35936 GCA_002309295.1 Bacteroidales bacterium UBA1219
TCGCCGGCGTCGCCGAGACCGGGCACTATGTAGCCGTGGTCGTTGAGACGGTCGTCGAGGGCGGTGGTGTAGATCTGCACGTCGGGGTGGGCGTTCTTCACTGTCTCCAAGCCCAGCGGCGAGGCCACAATGCAAAGGAATTTTATATCCTTCACCCCGCGTTTTTTCAGCTGT
>DBXF01000072.1:36021-54274 GCA_002309295.1 Bacteroidales bacterium UBA1219
AGTATTCCACCGGCTCCAGCGTCTCCTCGTTGCGGTAAAGTCCTATAAAACCGAATGTTGCGTTGGGTATGGCCTGCAAAATGCCGTCCATCATGCCAAGTCCCGCGCGCAGTATGGGCACAAACACGTATTTGTCGGTGTCGAGACGTTGTCCCTGCATGGTAGCCACGGGAGTCTCCACGGTGCAGCTGTAGGTGTCGGCGTCGCGGAAAGCCTCGTAGCAGAGCAGGTTGGAGAGTTCTCGGATAATCTCGCGGAATTCCTTGGTGGATGTGTTTTTGTCGCGCAAGATGCTCATTTTGTGGCTTATCAAAGCGTTGTGCAGGATTACTTCTTTCATGATGTTTCGGTTTAAAAGTTGATTTACAGGCTTTTACAAAATTTGCCAAAACAAATGGCTTTCTGCAAAGATACACTTTTTTAGTGATGAAGAAAAATCCAGTGGATTTTTCGATAGCGAAGCGGAGAACAAATAGTGATCTGTGAACTGAATTTTGTAAAGATGTGCCTTCGGCACTTCGACAAGCTCAGTGACCTCCGGCACCGAGCGGTGGGTGAGCTTGTCGAACCCACAGCATCGTTCAACTGCAAACTCAAAACTCAAAACTCAAAACTGCCCACTGCCCCCTGAATACTGCCCCCTAATTACTAACTAAAAATGGTGAGTGCTTTCGTAAAAAATAGCTATTAATGGTTATTCGGTGCGATGATGGGAATCATTATTTTTGCAGATTAAACAAATTGCACAATAAATCGCAAACAACGACGTTAATAACTGATTCTTAGCAAAATGACAACTATAGTAAACGTTATGGGCGAAGAAAGAGAATACGAAATTAGACGTTTGGCCGATGTGCCTACGGGTTCCAAGTGCGTGATTGTGAAAATCGGCGGTCACGGGGGACTGCGCCACCGGCTGATGGAGATGGGCTTTGTGCGTGGCGAGACGCTTACGGTGATAAAAAACGCCCCCCTGAGCGACCCCATCGAATACCAGATACTGCAGTCGAGGGTTTCGTTGCGCCGCAGCGAGGCACAGAAAATCGACGTTATCGAGCTGACGGACAGTAATTTGGCCGACCTTACCAAAGACTCCGACCAAAAAGAGTACTACGGCACTTTCGTGGAGGAATACGATAACGACAAACTGCTGTCGGAGAAAATCCGCGAGGTTAGCCATACCATCACCGTGGCACTGGTGGGAAACCCCAACTGCGGCAAGACCTCCTTTTTCAACCACGCCACAGGTCTGCACGAGAAAGTGGGCAACTACGGCGGCGTTACCGTTGACATCAAAACGGGCATTTTCTACCACAAAGGCTACACCATCCGTCTGGTGGACCTGCCGGGGACCTATTCGATAAACGAATATTCGCCCGAGGAGCTGTGCGTGCGCGAGTACCTCAGCCGCAACGAGCACGACCTGATTCTGAACATCGTGGATTCGTCGAACCTCGAACGCAACCTGTTCCTCACCACCCAGCTTATCGACATGAACACTCCTATGGTGATGGCTCTCAATATGTTCGATGAGTTTCAGGCCAACGGCGACAAGTTCGACTACAAGACTTTCAGCACCATGCTTGGTTTCCCCATAGTGCCCACCACGGCCTCCAAAGGCACCGGCATTCCCGAAGTGCTGCAGGCCATAATCGACGTGTTCGAGAACAAAAAGGACATCACCCACCACATCCATATCAACTACGGCAACGACATCGAGGACGCCATCTCCGCCGTCAAGAAAGAGATTGAGGAGAACAAGGACATTATCAATAAATATCCTTCGAGATACTTGGCAATCAGTGCGTTGGAGAATGTGAAACATACCACTGCCGAACTTGGCGAACTGCCCAACGGCAAGGCCATCCTCGACATAGCCCAACGTAATCGCGAACATCTGGAGAAACACCACAAAGAGGCCATCGACACGCAGATAAGCAACGCCCGCTACGGCTTTGTGCGCGGCGCGCTGAAACAGACACTGGTGTCGAACAAAAACAACACCAAACGCTGGAAGGCTTTTCGTGCCGACGAGCTGCTTACCAACCGCTGGCTGGGACTGCCTGTGCTACTGGTGTTTATGTGGCTGATGTTCCAGTGCACCTTCACCATCGGCGCCTATCCGCAGGAGTGGCTCGACATGTTTGTGGGCTGGCTCGGCGGTGTGGTGCGCGACTTGCTGCCTGCAGGTGTCCTCAACGAC
This sequence comes from Bacteroidales bacterium UBA1219, assembly GCA_002309295.1. Taxonomy (GTDB): domain Bacteria; phylum Bacteroidota; class Bacteroidia; order Bacteroidales; family P3; genus UBA1219. The sequence continues at coordinate 38,225 of DBXF01000072.1, forward strand.
CTCATCGTCGACGGCATCATCGGAGGCGTGGGAGCGGTTATCTCGTTTCTGCCTAACATACTGATACTCTTTTTGTTCATCTCCATAATGGAAGATACGGGCTATATGGCTCGTGCCGCCTTTATGATGGACAAGCTTTTCCACAAGTTCGGCCTGCACGGACGTTCGTTCATACCTTATATTATGGGCTTCGGCTGTGCCGTGCCGGCGATTATGGCCACCCGCACCCTCGAAAACCGCAAGGACCGTCTGGTTACGGTGCTCACCATCCCGTTTATGTCGTGTTCCGCGCGACTGCCTGTGTATCTGATACTTATAGGCACTTTCTTCCCCCACAACCAAGGTCTGGTGATGATGAGTCTCTACCTGTTCGGCGTCGTCGTGGCCGTGCTTACCGCCAAGGTGCTGAGCAAGACGGTGTTCCGCAGTGTGTCGGAAGAGTTCGTGATGGAGCTGCCGCCGTATCGTGTTCCTACTTTGCGTAACGTGCTGATACACATGTGGGACAAGAGTGCGCAGTACCTTAAAAAGATGGGTACCGTGATACTCGCCGCCTCCATCATCATCTGGGCGTTGGAATATTTTCCTCGCAACTCCGCCTCCGAACAGCTTGTGGCACAACAGATTGAACAGACCGAAAGCACTCCCGAAAGCGATATCTTCACTGCCGATGTCAAGGCTGCCGCCATCGACTCCCTGACGCAGCTACAGGCAGCAGTGCACAGCGAGAACTCCTTTGTGGGACGTTTCGGCCATCTGATAGAGCCGGTGGTGCGTCCCTGTGGATTCGACTGGCATATCGGCGTGGCCCTCTGCACCGGCATTGCCGCCAAGGAGATAGTGGTCTCCACGCTGGGCGTGCTGTATCAGTCGGGCGACACCGAGACGGAGGAAGGCGAGACCTCGTTGCAGGCCAAGCTCCTCGAACAGCGGTGGCCCGAAGGCAGTATCGACGCGGGAAAACCCATCTATTCGCCGCTGATGGCGTATGCCTTTATGATTTTCGTGTTGCTCAGCGCGCCCTGCATCGCCACCCTTGCCGCCATCAAACGCGAAGCCGGCTGGGGCTGGGTGTTCTTCACGCTGATTTACACGGTGTTGCTCGCATGGCTCTGCTCGATGCTGGTCTTCCAAATTGGAGGTTTGATATAGTTGAAAATTGATAATTGAAAGTTGAAAATTTTAATTCTCCTTGCCGCAAGCAGATATAATAATTCTCCTAGCCCTGCGGGCTGAAATCTGGTAAATCTCAAAAATTTTTCGCCGTAGGCGAAAACAATTTACAAGATTCAAAAGATTTCTTTCGCCGAAGGCGAAAAGGAGAATAAAAATAAAGATTTACTGAAATAGGATAAAAATGGACATACAAACAATTATAGCATTATTGATTGTCGCTGCTGCGGTGGTGGCGGCCGTGGTGCTGGTGCGGAGACGTCTCGGCGGCAAGGACTGCGGCTGTGGCTGCGGAAAAGACTGCAACTGCAACGCTTGTCCCGACCGCAAAAACGACAACCCGAATAGTCCCTGCAATTCGTGTCCACATCATAGAAATTGATTACAAAAAATGTGTCGGAGACACTGAAAAAAATATGGAAAATTCGTGATAATTCGTGTTCAATAACAAAGTGTTACGTGTGTCCGTGCAAAAGTCATAAAAATTATGTATCTTTGTAGCCTCAAACCGATGAAAAACGTTACCGATATGAAGCACAAACTCTTTACCGAAGACATGAAATTGGCCGACCTTATCATTGCCAATCCCCATCTGCTGTCCACCTTGCCGCGTTTCGGCATCAAGCTGGGTTTCGGCGACCGCAGGGTGGGGGAGGTGTGCCGCAAAAACGGCCTCGCGCCCGATTTCTTCCTGCTGATGTGCAACGCCTATACTTTCGAGTCGTACACGCCTTACCCCGAGACCATCGCCGAGACGGACATGAGTTATCTTGTGCCGTTCCTCATCGCCTCGCACCGCTACTATCTCGACACGCAGATACCTCATATCGAACGACATATGTTCAACATCATCGGTGACGAGAACAGCAACTACGCCAACGCCTTGCGCACCTTTTTCAGCGACTACAAAGCCGACATCACCGAGCATTTCGACTACGAGGAACGCAACCTCTTCCCCTACATCGCCGACATGCAGCAGGGCCGATGCCGCAACGACTACAGCATCTACGACTTTGTGCAGACGCACAGCTCGAGCATCGAGGACAAGCTCAGCGACCTCACGCTGATACTTTTCAAATACCTGCCCGAGAAGAAATCCGACAACGACGTCATCGACCTCATTTTCGACCTGATGGAGCTGACTTCCGATTTGAACAAACATGCCACGATTGAGGACAAAATTCTTGTGCCTTACGTCGAGACTTTGGAGAAAGGAGCCGACAAATGACAACGAACAAAGCCAAAATCCTTTTGGTGGAGCCGTCGCGCATAGTGGCGGAGGGCTTGTGTAAAATCCTCAACGACAGCGGGTTGTTCGGCTCTGTGTCGTGTATCGCTTCCGTGGAGCATCTGGTGAGCTATATGACTAACGTCAATCCCGACGTACTGATAATCAATCCGATACTCGTGCCTGCCGAAAAACTTCCCGACTTTGTGGCCTTGCGGCAACGTTTCCCCAACGTGAAAAATGTGGCATTCTGCACGCAGCTCGCCGACAACGCGGTGATGGAGAAATTCTCCACCGTGCTCAACATCTTCACCAACCCGTCGCATGTGGTGAAAACCTTGCGCGACATCACCGAAAAACCACAGCCGAAGGTGCGGAAAACCGAGGATAGCGACGACCTTTCGAAACGCGAGATAGAAATATTGATACTTGTGGCTCAAGGACTTATGAACAAAGAAATTGCCGACCAGCTCAACATCTCGCTCAACACCGTCATCACCCACCGCAAGAACATCATCAAAAAGACCGGCATCAAATCCGTCGCCGGCCTCACCTCTTACGCACTGATGCATAACTACATTAATATCGGAAACTGACGCATCTTCCGATCAAAGAGAAACGCCCTGCCGTATGATAATGCGACAGGGCGTTGTTGATGTAAAAAGTAATGTTCAAAGACCTTTCACCGTCCATCGCAGCAATGCGCACGACGACAGGAAATAAACTCCGGCCTGAATCCAGAGTCCCAGCAGTTGCGGGAAAATCTGTATCACGCTGGCACCCATGGTGTTGGCGGCCACATATCCCTGTGCAGCAAAGGTGGAGGGGAATATATATGAAAATGTCTTCCAAAACAGCGGTATGTTGGAGGAGGGCCATGCTATTCCCGACACAAACAGAAGTATAATGCTGAAGGCTGGGAACATCACCAGCGCGGCCTCGCGGCTGCGGAAGAACGATCCCAACGTCATTGCGAAAAAGGCTGTGGCCAGTATGAAAGGCACTATCAGCGCAAGCAGTGTGCCCACGCTGCCCACGTGCGGCAGGTGGAACAGGTGCGGTATCAGCATCATGGAGTACACCGAAAGGGCGGTGTAGATGATGAAATAGGCCAGTCCGCGGCCGATAACAACACGGTAGATGCTGTTTTTCTTGATAAATGAAGGTATGTAGTGTTTGCCGTCCTCGTAGGCGGTGCCGGCCAGCGTGGTTACACCGAAGAACAAGGTCTGGTGCAGTATCAGTATCAGGAAAATGGGCAGCAGAAAACTGCGGAAACCCTGTGTGGGCGAGAAAAGGTCGATGCTTTCGTTGGTAACGGGCTTAATCATCTGCTGTGCCTGTCCGTCGGTCATGCCGAGGGCGCTGAAACGCCGCAGCTCGATGTCGCGCATCTCGTCGAGCATCACCATGTTGGTGCCCAGATATACGGCGCGGTAGTAGAGAAAACTGCCCATGTCGCAGTAGAGCGAGAGGTAAGCTTGCTCGAGGCGGGCAAGGCGGTCGTTGTAGTCGTTGGGGATGTACAGCACACCGTGCACCTTGTGGTTTTCGAAAAGCTCGCGTGCCTCGTCCATGTTGGCGCAGCGGTAGGCCACATCCACTTCCGGCGTGGCGTCGAGCTTGTGCACGAAACGTCGGCTTTCCGTCGAATTGTCGGTATCCACCACAGCCAGAGGCACTTCCGTAAGGTTGTCGCCGCTGTAGATGTAGCTGTAGAGGATAGGGTAAACTATTCCGGCGATGAGGAATATAAGTATGGCCGTCTTGTCGTGAAATATTCGTTGTATTTCAAGACTTGTAACATACCAAATGTCCTGCAGAGATTTCAAAAACTTATTCATAATTTATATCGCTGGATAGTTTAAGTAAATAAGCGCTTTGTGCAGACGTTTGGTGGTGAACAAAGGCAGTAGGAAGAACGCCGCTATCATGAGCAGATACTTGGCGGTGTGTGCCGCAGGCAGTCCGAGCATAGCCGTGTCGATGGTGAAAAGGTAGAACGACCGCATGGGGAAAAGCACCGCAAGTCCCTGAATGGCAGGGGGCATGTATTCGAGCGGATAGGTGAATCCCGACATCGTTACGGCAAGTATGCCATAAAGTATGGCAAGACTCAGGCCTGTGCTGATAACGGGCATGGCGCCGATGAAAAACAGGCCTACACACTGCATCGAGACGATGAAAATCACCGCACCGAGCATATAGAAGGCGAGGCTGCCCTCCATCGGGAAGCGGAACACGAAAAACATCAGGAAAACTCCCACCATATATATTATGATGTATAGCAGGGTGTGGGGGAGGAGTTTGCCAATGATGGCGGTCCAGTACGACTTGCCGGCAGTTTTCAGCCACTGCCGCGAGGTTTTGTTTTTCAGCTCCACGCCGATGGAATAGGTGGTGATGAGCAGGATGATAAGTCCCAGAAGTCCGGGGAACACCGTGGTGAGCAGGTAGGCGGGGTAGTTCAGGTAGGGGTTGCCGATAAGGTGCGAGTCCACAACGATGGGCTGTATCAGTCCCATGATGGTCTTGTCGTTGTATCCGCGTGCGCGGTAAAGCTCGCGTTGCACGGCGGCAGGGGCGAGGTTGGCCATCGTTGTCAGCTCTTTCATCGACAGCGAGCCGCCCATCAGGTAGGCTTGGTTCATATAGAACGACATCTTGGGTTGCTGGAAGGCAAGTATGTCGGCGTAGAAATTCTCGGGGATTACAAAGAAAGCGTAAATCTTGCCGCGCTGCATGGCGTCGCGAGCTTCCTCGAAAGAGGTGTACTGCTGGCGTATGTCCACGTAGGGCGTGGTGTTCACCTCGCGTATCAGCCGGCGCGATATGTTGGAGTGGTCGTAGTCCACCACGCCGATGGGCAGGCTCTGCGGTGCTCCTTCTCCCATAAAGGAGAAGAAAAATACATACAGAAACGACATGATGCCCACGGTGGCAATGATATACACCGGGTTTCGGAACACCCGCTGTATCTCCCTTACCGCTACCTCTTTAAAATTGTCGAACATCGCTGATGTGTGATTTTGGGATTATTTGTTTACGATAATCACTGTCATGCCGGGGCGCAGGTTGGGTATCTCGCTCACGGGACGGGCTTTCACTTCGAAAGTCTTGGCGTCGAATTTGGTGGTGTGCTTGGTGGCGCGCCATGTGGCGTACGACATCATGGCTTTCATAAAAGTGATTTTGGCTTTGTAGGTTTCGTCGCCAAGGGCGGGCACCTGTATGGTGATTTCAGTGCCTACGGTCATGTCTTTCAGCTGGTCCTCGCGTACGTTGAAGGTAAACCAGATGTCTTTCAAATCCACTATGCTCATTATCGGGGAGCCGGAGCCCACCAGTTCGCCCACTTTCGGGAAACGTTCGGTAACTTCGCCATCGACAGGCGAAACGAGGTTTATTTCGTCGAGGTAGGAGGTAACCTCCGACACGGCTCCTTCGGCACGTTCCACCAAGGCTTGTGCAGCCATGATGTCCTCGCGCTGGGCGCCGTTCAAAGCCATGTCGTACTGTGTCTTGGCAGCGTCGGCAGTAGCCAAAGCGGCTTTGTACTGGGCTTCCACCTCGTCGCGTTTCTGCTGCGGGATGACGTTTTTCTCGTACAGCGTCTGCACGCGGTCGAAGGATTTTTTGGTGATGTCCACACCCACTTGGGCTTTCTGGTACAGAGCCAAGGCTCCGGCAATCTGTTCCTTGCGGGCGCCGGCGTGGGCTTTGGCGTTCTGTGCCGAGGCGGCTTTCTTGGCGGCCTGTGCCTGTGCCAGCTTGGCCTGTATTTCAGGACTGTTGATAAATACAAGGGTGTCGCCTTTCTTCACTTGGTCGCCCTCTTCGAAATAATATTCCTCGATACGTCCCGGCAGTTTGCCCGACACGCGGTATTCCGTGGCTTCGGTCTCGCCGTAAATCACATCGCTGTCCTTGTCGTAAAGGAATATGCCTATTATCATCACCAGAATGACAATGATTCCGATGGCTACCAAACCACGCCACAAATTGGCTTTTCTTCTTTTTGTGCTGTTCATTGTGTTATGAGTTTATTTTTTTTATTCTACTGTTGATGTCTGTTTTTCGCCTAAAGCCCTGTTAAGGTAAAGGTCGTTGATTTTAAGTTCTATCGTTGCGTCGATTTTTTCCGAGAAGGCCTTCATCCAAGCCGTTTGGGCGCCCATCAGGTCGCTGGCGCCGAGCACTCCCTCGTCGAAGGCGGCTTGTGCCAGACGCAGGTTCTCTTCGGCACTTTGTATGTTGCTTTCGGCCTGCAGATAATTTTTCATCGACACGTTGCGCTGTTGCGAAATCTGTGTAACCTGCAGTTTTATCAGCTCTTTGGCTTGCTCCATCTGGTATTGTACCTCGCGCTGTTTCGATTTGGCGAGTTTCATCGAGTGGAAACTGGTGGCGTGTGCAATTGGGAAGTTGACAACGACACCGCCGTAGAACATGCCTCCGAACTCTTTTTCAAATCCGTTGAGCAGGTTAGGGTTGGAGATTATGTAACCGCCGTTGGCCACGATGTTGGGCATGAAAGTGGAGCGGGCCATGTTCACGCCCTCTTTGCCTATTATCTGTGCCTGTTGCAGCATCTGCATCTCGGGACGGTTGCTGTACACACGTTCCATGTCGATGGCGGTGTCGGCAAGCACTGGTAGTTTGTCGAGGTCGGCGTCCTCTACGGTGAAATCGCTGTTGATTGGCATTCCGCAGAGCTGTGCCAACGCCATCTTGGCAAGGGCCAGACCGCTTTCGGCTTTGGAGAGCGACATGCGGGCCTCGTTGAGTTTCACCTGCACTTTCAGCAGGTCGCCGCGGGTGGCGACACCGGCGTCTACCATCTCGCCAACGTTGTGGTACAGGGTGTCGAGCAGGTTGCAGTAGTCCTGTGCCAGACGGTATTTGTTTTCCACCGACACCACACGCCAGTAGTATTCGTCAACCTGAATTTCGAGGTCTTCCACGGCTTTGGCGTATTCGAGGTCTTTCACCTCGGCGTTGGCCGATGCTATTTTGTACAGCGAAATCAGCTTGCCGCCCATAAAGATGGGTTGGGTGACGCCCACCATGCCTGCGTAGATGGCACGGGTGTCGGTGCTCAGGTCGTCAACAAGGCTTTGTCCTACTCCGTCGATGCGTCCGCTGATGTGCTGCACAAGGTTGGTCTGTGCTATGTAGTTGGCTATTACGCCGTTGCCAAGACGTTCCACAATGCCGTTGGTGATGTTTGTGCCAAGGTTGTTGAGGTTGTCCTGCTGGTTGTCGTTGAGCAGTTGCACGGAACGGCTGCTCCATATTGCCGCGCCGTTGGCGGTAACTTTAGGCGTGAATTGGTCGAAAGCCATCTGACGCATAGCCTCGGCCTGTGTCTTTTTTTCGTTGCTGATAAGAAGCTCTTTGTTTGCTTTCAAAGCCTGCTGACGGCAGTATTCGAGCGACACCCGTTCTTGTGCCGCCACCGTCATCAGGAGGGTTATCATTGTCAATGCAGCAATGGTTCTTTTCATCGGTTTTTCTTGTTGTTGTGTTTTTTTCGATGTGTAATTACGTAATTATTTTTCAAAAATTATACTATTTTGTACAGATGTTACGTTTTTATATAACTTTTTCGACCTTTTGACCAAAAATGCCAAGATGTCAGTAAAAAATGTCAGTGTCATATAGGATAACAATACAATAATGTCAAAGTGTTATGGACCAGAATATTGTAGATATTGAGACTTTGAAACGTGCCATTATCGAACGTAACGAGCAAAATCATATCGATTTGATTACCAATAAAATGGCCTTTGTCAGCGATTTGTCTATCGGTAAGTTCCCCAATGTGAACAGGGTTAATATGTGGGCTTTTGTGCTTTGCACATCGGGATCGTGCCGTTTTACCCTCAGCCAGTCGGAGTACGAAATGCGTCGTGGCTCTATGCTTGTGTATCGCCCCAACCAAAAGTTCAAAATAGAACAATTTTCGGATAATTGCACAGGAAAAATCCTTGTTGTTACCGATGATGTTGTTGACGAGTCGTTGTCCAAAATTTCCGACATGTTCAACTTTATGATATACGTTAAAGAGAATCCGTTTGTGCAACTTACCGACAACCAGTGTGTTATGTTTGAAAAATACGGACAGCTCGTGCTGCTCAAAGCTGGCGACGTGGGCAATTTGTTCTACCGAGAGGTTTCGACCAACCTTATGAGAGTGCTTTTTTTCGAAGTTTTCAATGTCTATAGCCAAAACTTGTTGCGTCGTAACGTATTGAAAACCAATAAGGATTTTGTGCTGGAGCGTTTCTTGCAGATTGTGTCGAAACATTATTCCGAGGAGCGTTCTATCAAGTATTACGCAGGCATGATGGGACTTTCGCCGAAATATCTGTCGCAGATTTGTTATCAAGTGTCGGGCAAACATGCGGGCGAGTGGATCGACCGTTTTGTGGTATCTCACGCCAAGGAGCTGCTTTCGGGCACCGACCTCACCATACAACAGATTTCCAATGAGTTGCATTTTTCAAACCAGTCGTTTTTCGGCAAATATTTCCGCAAGCACGTGGGGCAAAGTCCGCGCGAGTACCGACGAACAAGGAATCTGGATTTCGGATTGCGTAATTAGTGGCGCATGCCGATATGCAATAATAAATACTTTTTGTCGTTATTACAATTCAAAAATCATATAAACTATAAACTAAATATGTTTCTACTGATACTGTCGTTTCTGCTTACCGTATTGATATCGTTCATGTGTTCGATAATGGAGTCGGTACTGCTTAGCACTACTTATCCTTATATCGAGCAGCTGAAACAGAACGGCGTGGGCGGGGCTTATCGTCTGTACCGTCATAAAGAGAACTCGGACCGCTCTCTGGCGGCCATACTTTCGCTCAACACCATTGCCAACACTATCGGCGCCTCGGTGGTGGGCGTGCAGGCAACGGCGGTGTTCGGCGAGGCCTACTACGGCGTGGTTTCGGCAGTGCTTACGATTTTTATCCTCGTCTGCTCGGAGATAATACCCAAGTCCATCGGCACAAAGTATTGGCGGTCGCTGGCGCTTAATGTGGCGCGGATTCTGTCGGTGCTTACTATAATAATGTATCCCTTCACCGTTTTTTCTGCCTTCATCACCCGCAATATCGTGAAAAAGGACAAAGAGGAGAATTTCAGCCGCGAGGAGATTTCGGCATTGGCCAACTTGGGAGCCAAGGAGGGCGTTTTCGAAGAATCGGAAAACCGCATCCTGCAAAACCTGCTGAGGCTCCGTAATGTACGCGTCGACGATGTGATGACGCCACGCACTGTCCTTGTAACCTGTCAGCAGGACGAGACGGTGGGTAAATTCCTTTCCGACAAACGGATACTGCATTTCTCGCGAATTCCCGTTTACGACAAATCGCCCGACGACATCGAAGGTTACGTGCTGCGCTACGACCTCAGCGACCGCTTGGACAGCAAAAAGCTGAAACGGCAGGTGAAATCCTTCAAACGTCCGTTTATGAACATCTATCAGTATTCCAATTTGCTGAAAACGTGGGAGCTGATGCTGAAAAACAAAGAGCAGATAGCCCTTGTGGTGAGCGAGTACGGCGGGGTGGAGGGCATCATCACCGTGGAGGATATTGTGGAGACCATACTCGGCCTCGAAATCATCGACGAACGCGACAACAACGTGGATATGCAGGAGATGGCACGCCAGCGCTGGCAACGCCGTCAGGAAAAATACAAACTGCACGTGAGCGATGCGGGCACCAATACCGAAAACGAAACTGAAAACACACAACCGCAGCCATGAGTACATATTTTATAATAGCCATAGTCATAATACTCGTCATAGTGGGCATTATCGGGGCCATAATCCCAGGCATCCCCGGTCCGCCGGTGAGTTTCGTAGGCTTTCTGCTGGCATGGCTTCTGCTCGACAACGATTTTTCGTATTGGTACATTATAACAACAGGAGCGTTGGCGGTAATTATCACAGTGTTAGACTATTATATGCCAATCTACGGCACCAAGAAATTCCATGGCACTAAGTCTGGACAGTGGGGTAGTACTATCGGACTGATAGTCAGTATCTTCGTGCTGCCATGGCTGGGAATAACCATAGGACCGTTTGGCATAGTGGGCATGCTGCTGGGACCCTTTTTCGGCGCTTATATCGGTGAACTTATTGCCAAAAACCGTGAAAATGCGTGGCGCTCGGCCTTCGGCTCGTTTATCGGCTTCTTGTTGGGAACGTTTATGAAACTCGTGTATTGTATTGTAATTGTGGTATTTGTGGTGAAAATAATTTTCTGATAAATGAAAAAACCTCGCAAATTGAAAAAAAAATATTACTTTTGCAGAACGAAAATAATTAATAATTAAAATAGTAGAAATATGAAAAAAACATTATTCTTTTTGTCCTTTGTGGCAATGTTGGGTTTGGCAAATGCCCAGTTGAACGTTGTTTACAATAGTGTCGATATCCTTAACGACGACACCATTACCTTAAATGTCACGTCCCCCGACGATGAGTTCATTTTTGCCTTCGATTTGCAAAACAACGATACCGAAGATTTTACCGGCAGAATAGAAGCCGACAGCACCGACGCCAATATCTTTGTAGGAAGTATATGTACCGATGTCTGCATGGCCGGCAGGGAATCCCCGATGTTCACTATCACTGGCGGCAGTTCCTTAGATGGTATCCATGTCAATTTCGAAGTTGCCAACGGCCTTGGCATGGGCTATTCGGCAAAAACCAAGATAAGCGTTTTGGCAGGTCTCGAAACTAAAGTTGAGTTCTGGGTTAAATTGGTTGTAAACAATGTTTCGTTGCAGACAGTCGAAAACGCTTCGTTGCTGACTTATCCCAACCCCGCCAAAGACTTCGTAACACTCTCGTTGCAGAATGCCGACCTCTCGGCCAATGCCAAAGTGCAGATCCTCAACACCCTTGGCGCCGTAGTTAAGGAAGCGCCTATGACTTCGGACAATTTGCGCATCTCTGTAAAAGATATGCCTGCCGGTGTTTACGCCTGCCGTATTGCCGATGGACAAAAAATTGTTACAACCAAGAAGATTGTTGTTAAATAGATGATTCGTAAATAGTTGGCTTTTGCCGACAGATTTTAAGACGGAGATCCGCGAGGGTCTCCGTTTTTTTTCAACATAACAATTGAATAACTTTTTGCCAAATTGTAAGACAGTCAGTTACCCTCAATTGTTGAAGAAATGTTTATAACTTGAAAAAAAACGTTGCAAATTGTGTGTAATTTAGCGGTGCAGAAAACGAAAATTTGTATCATCATAAATAATTGAATTTGTAGATTTTATATGAAACACAAGGGTGCTCAAACCGATTTGTTTGCCGCTATGGCCGACCAAAATGAAACATCTCCCATGTCCGAAAACGCCATTTCGGGCACTGAGAAAAAAACAACCGAAAAAACGGAGGAAAGCACCCCTAAAAAGACAAAAACTACCACGAAAAAAATGGAAAGGAAACTCACCGCTCACCCGATGGACGAAATTAGAAAGGCCACTATAGATTATTTTGGTGGCGACGAACTTGCCGCCAATGTGTGGATTGACAAATACGCCCTGCGCGACGGCAAAAACATCTACGAACTCACTCCCGACGACATGCACCACCGCATCGCTTCGGAGTTCGCCCGTATCGAGGCCAAGTACCCCAACCCCATGTCGGAGGACGAAATCTATCAGCTGCTCAAGGATTTCCGCTACATCATCCCGCAGGGCAGCCCCATGTCGGGCATAGGCAACGACTTCCAGATAGTGTCGCTCTCCAACTGCTTTGTTATAGGCAATCCCGGTCTCAGCGACTCCTACGGCGGCATTATGAAAACCGATCAGGAGCAAGTTCAGCTGATGAAACGCCGCGGCGGCGTGGGCCACGACCTCTCGCACATCCGTCCCGAAGGCTCGCCGGTGAAAAACAGCGCCCTCACCTCTACAGGCATCGTGCCGTTTATGGAACGTTTCTCCAACACCACCCGCGAAGTGGCGCAGGGTGGACGACGCGGCGCGCTCATGCTCAGCATCTCCATAAAACACCCCGACGCCGAGAAATTTATCGATGCCAAGACGACTTTGGGTAAAATAACCGGTGCCAACGTATCGGTAAAAATCACCGATGAATTTATGCGTTGCGCTATCGAAAACAAACCCTTTGTCCAGCAATATCCCATCGATTCGCCCAACCCGCAGTTTGTCAAGGAGATAGACGCCCGTGCACTTTGGGATAAGATTATCTCCAACGCATGGGCCGTGGCCGAACCCGGTGTGCTTTTCTGGGACACTATCATCCGCGAATCGGTGCCCGACTGTTATGCCGACGAAGGATTCACCACCGTCTCCACCAACCCTTGCGGTGAAATTCCGTTGTGCCCTTACGACAGTTGTCGTTTGTTGGCCATCAACCTTTACGGATATGTGAAGAATCCTTTCACGCCTCAGGCCGAGTTCGATTTCGACCTTTTCCGCACCCATGTGCAGAAAGCCCAGCGGCTTATGGACGACCTTATCGACCTCGAACTCGAAAAAGTGGAGAAAATCCTTGAAAAGATACATAACGACCCCGAACCCGATGAGGTGAAACTTGTCGAAAACAACCTGTGGCTGCACATAAAAGAGAAATGTATGGAAGGCCGCCGTACCGGTCTGGGCATCACCGCCGAAGGCGATATGCTTGCCGCTCTGGGACTTCGCTACGGCACTCCCGAAGCCATCGACTTTGCCGTCAACGTGCAGAAAAACCTCGCCCTCTCGGCCTACCGCTCGTCGGTAACTATGGCCAAGGAACGCAAGCCTTTCCCGCTCTACGACACCGACCGCGAGCAAAACAACCCCTTCATCCGCCGCATTGCCGAGGCCGACCCCGAGCTCTACGCCGAAATGAACGAGCACGGACGCCGCAACATAGCACTGCTCACTATCGCCCCCACGGGTACCGTAAGTATCTGTACACAAACCACTTCTGGCATAGAGCCAGTGTTCCTTGTGGCTTACAACCGTCGTCGCAAAATAAATCCTAACGACAGCGTTAACAGCACCAAGAAGATAGTGAAGGACGTGAACGGCGACACTTTCGAGGAATTTACCGTGTTCCATCCCAAATTCTCCGAATGGCTGAAAGTGAACGGCTACAACCTGCAAGATGTTGAAAATATGAACGACGAGGAACTGAAGACCATCATCGAGAAATCGCCCTACTACAAAGCCACGGCCTACGACATCGATTGGGTGGACAAAGTGCGCATGCAGGGCGCCATACAGAAATGGGTGGACCACTCCATCAGCGTTACCGTGAATATCCCAAAGGAAACCACCAAGGAGATGGTGAGCACCATTTATCAAACCGCTTGGGAATCAGGCTGCAAGGGATGTACCATCTACCGCGATGGCTCGCGTGACGGCGTGCTTGTGGCTCGTAGTTCGTCGGAAAACGCCGACACAAGCGAGTTCAAGGAGACGAAAGCCCCGAAACGTCCCAAAAAACTGGAAGCCGAGATTGTGCGTTTCCAAAACGAGAAAGAGGGCTGGATCGCCGTTGTGGGTATGCTCGACGGACATCCGTACGAGATTTTCACCGGCAAGGCAGAAAACTTCGTGCTTCCCACCTGGGTGGAAAAAGGCTGGGTGATACGCACCAAGGAGGAAAACAAGAAAGCTCGCTACGATTTCGAATTCCTCGACAAAGACGGATATCCCGTTACCATTCAGGCACTTTCGAGGATGTTCAACCAAGAGTACTGGAACTACGCCAAGCTGATTTCGGGCATTCTGCGTCACGGCATGCCGATACAGAACGTTGTGGAGCTTATCAGCAAACTCAATTTCGACGTCGACTCCATCACCACTTGGAAAAACGGCGTGGCACGTGCGTTGCGCCGCTATATCAAGGACGGCACCGATGCCGGTGAGAAATGCCCGCAATGCGGTGCAAAAATCATCTACACAGGCGGATGCAAAGAGTGTAGCGCCAAGTGCGGATGGTCCAAGTGCGGATGATAGACGAATTGTTGTTTTTCATAATATATTAATTTTGCTTGTTTTTAGCCACTTTTATTTAAAAGTGGCTATTTTTTTTGTTTTGCAAGGAAGGTAAGTAGTTGAATTATAAACAAAAAAAACAGAAGGGAAAAATGCGTAGAAAACTTTAAATAAGGAGGACGTTTTCTTTGTTCGCATTTTAGAACCTTTTGTGACTGAGAATCACAAAAGGAATCCCTTCTGACAAAATAACAAACAAATTAGTATCTTAAAATTAAGAAAACTTGCAAAATATTAGAGAAAAATTTTTCTATCAACCCATTGTATGTCCGAATACCTTTGCAGCCATGTGATTTGGCGTTTTGCATAGCGTCGGGTGTGTGTTTTTATGTCGGCAATGGCTTGTTCAAGAGTGATTTTGCCGTCGAAATAGTCGAAAAATTCTTTGTAGCCCACGGTGTTGAGGGCGTTGAGGTGGCGATAGGGCAGAAGTCCCCTCGCTTCGTCCTCCAATCCGTTGCGTACCATCTCGTCCACCCGCAGGTTGATGCGGTTGTAGAGCTCTTCGCGGGGACAGGTGAGTCCGATTTTAACAATCTCGAAGGGACGTTCTTTTATTTCGCTTTTGCGGATTTGAGAAAAGGGTCGTCCGGTGGTAAGGTACATCTCCAGTCCTCGTATGATGCGCAGCGGGTTGGCAATGTCGGTCTGCTCGTAATATTCGGGGTCGAGGAGTCGCAACTGGCTGCGGAGACTCTCGATACCTTCGTCTTGTAGCCTTTTTTTCAGCTCTGCACGAATCTCCGGGTCGGGGTCGGGCATCTCGGTGATGCCTTGGCAGAGCGCATCCACGTAAAGTCCCGATCCGCCCACGGCCACGGCGGAGTCGTGAGTGGCAAAAAGGTCGTCGAGCAGTGCGAGGGCGTCGTGCTCGTACATGGAAACGTTGTAACTGTCGTGGATGGAAAGGTTGGCGATGAAATGATGCTTTACGGCCGCCAGTTCCTCGTCGCTGGGCCGTGCCACGCCTATGTTCAGCTCTTTGTAGAACTGTCGTGAGTCGCACGAAAGTATCTCTGTGCCATGCTGTTGCGCCAAGCGTATGGCTGTGGCGGTTTTGCCTATGGCCGTAGGACCTACAATTACGAAAAGAGTTTTCTTACTCATTTTCAGTGCGCTTGAGTCCGAGTTTTTCGGCTTCGGAAAACATCAGTTCCAAGGCGGCCTGCCTGTCGTTGGGAATGGTGCCTTCCAAAATGGCCTCCTTTATGGCGTCTTTGATCACGCCTATCTCCTTGCATGGCGGCAGGTTGAAGGTGCGCATAATGTCCTCGCCGGAGACGGGAGGCTGGAAGTTGCGTATGCGGTCGCGTTCCTCGAGGTCGATGAGTTTTTGTCGTACTATCTTGAAATTGTTGCGGAAACGCTCCACTTTCTGCTGGTTTTTGGAGGTGATGTCGGCTTCGCAGAGCAGCATCAGGTCGTCNNATGTCGTCGCCGGCGTCGAACAGCAGTCGTCGCACCGCCGAGTCGGTTACTATGCTCTCTGCCAGTATGATAGGACGCAGGTGGAGCAGTACGAGTTTCTCAACGTAACGCATTTTTTCGTTCTGCGGAAGCTTAAGGTTGCGGAAAATTCCTTTCACCATCTTGGCTCCGCGCAC
>DBXF01000072.1:54371-64713 GCA_002309295.1 Bacteroidales bacterium UBA1219
AGGGTGTGCAGGAAATTGTCCTTGTGAGCACGTGTCCCAACGGCCTCAACGCCTTTCAGTGCCTCGAATTCGGGGAATATTATCGACAGCAGTCCGGAGCGGCTCAGCAGTTTAAAACCCACCGACGGCTTAGGCGAAAGCACTATCTTATTGAGTTCGTCGGCGATACGTTCTTTGGAGACTATCTGTATGCGTTCTCTGTTTTTTGCGATGGCGTCGAAAGTGCCGTTTTCTATAACGAAATTCAGTTGCGAGGCGAAACGTATGGCGCGCATCATCCGCAAGGGGTCGTCGCTGAAGGTGATGTCGGGGTCCAAGGGGGTGCGTATGATGCCGTTGTTGAGGTCGGCAATGCCGCCGAAGGGGTCGGTGAGTTCGCCGAAGGTGTCGGCGTTGAGCGAAATCGCCATGGCGTTGATGGTGAAGTCGCGGCGGTTCTGGTCGTCGGCGAGGGTGCCGTTCTCCACTATAGGTTTGCGGCTGTTGCTGCGGTACGACTCCTTGCGGGCACCCACGAACTCTATCTCCCAGTCGGTGTCGTTGTAGCGGTAGTGGAACATAGCGGTGCCGAAATTCTTATACACGGCCACCTCTTTGTTGGGGTCGATGCTGTGTGCCACACGTGTGGCGAGCTCTATGCCGCTGCCCACACACACTATGTCGATGTCGGTGGCGTGGCGTCCCAGCAAAAGGTCGCGCACCACGCCGCCCACGGCAAAGGCCTGTACGCCCATCTCATCGGCCACAGTGCCGACAATTTTGTAAATAGGATGTGTCAAACAATTTTTCAGCATCAGAGGCTAAAAGTTTTGGGAGGAGAGAATGTTGCCGTCTTCGTCGAAGAACTGCCATTGTCCGGTACGCGCTCCGTTGTTGTAAGAGCCTTTGTAGCGCGGCTTGCCGTTGTCAAAATATACTGTCTGTTCGCCGTGAGCCACGCCGTAAACGTAGGAGCATTCCGACTGCGGGTTTCCGTTTTCGAACCACGCCGTCCATTTGCCGTCGCGTTTGCCTTCGTTGAGGGTGCCGTTCTGACGCATCTTGTAGTTTGGATAGAATTGATATTCAGTTTGTTGGTATTTGTTCGCACCGACAACGATGGTTATTGGCGAGCGGTCGGTGTGCATCTCCACAATTTGAATGCTGTCCTTTGCTTCGGCGATGACGCTGCCGTCTTCGGCAAAGAATTTCCAGTTGTCGCCGAACTCGTTTTTCGAGAAATCAGCTTCGGCAAAAGTCTTGCCGTTTTCGTAGTAGAATTTCCACATGCCAGTGGGCTGCCCGTCCTTATAATCCTTGCGGTAACGCAGCTGTCCGTTTTCGTAGAGGTTTTCTTCGGCAACAAGGACTTTGTCGGCGCCGTCGCCTTGAGTGTAATAAACCAGCTTGGGTTTGCCGTCGGGATAGGAGTTTATAACTTCTTTGTTGGTTTTGTTGCAAGAGATTATCAATAAAGCCGTTGCAATAACGAGGAGTATTTTTTTCATTTTCGTGATTTTATTTCTTTATTAAATCGATGTAAAGTGGCAGATGGTCGCTGAAACCGCCTTGGTAGCGGCCTCCGATGTAAGTGCGGAAAATCTTTTTGCCCATAAATTTGGGGTCGTCGATAAGCAGGAAGTCGGCGTCGAAGATAACGGCGGTCTGGTTTTTGATGTAGAGCGGGAAGTCGGACTCCAGCACGAGGTTTTTCGAGGCCATAATCTGGTCAATGCACGACCAGTCGGCCTGATATTTGTACGAGCCTGTGCCAGCGGGCTTGTCGGCCACAAGGTTTATAAGCGTATTGCGCTCCCAGTCCGACTTTTCGGGACCGATGCCGAGATGTTTCACAATGCAGTCGGCGAAAGGCGAGTCGTTGAAATCGCCCATGATGATGACGCCGCTTTTCGGGTGGTGTTCCATCACAGTATCCACGGAGTGTTTCAGTATCGAAGCCACGTAGTTGCGCCTAACTTCAGCCATATCGCCGCCGAGCTTGGAAGGGAAGTGGTTGACGAAGATAAACAGCGTGTCGCCCTGAAAGGTGACGCCCGAAACAAGCAGTATGTCGCGGGTGAAGAAGGTGCTGTCGTCGGCTTTGGCCACGGAGATTGGCTTGGAATAAAGCACTGTGAAACGGTCGGGACGGTAGATAAGGGCGTTGTCGATGCCGCGGCGGTCGGGCGACTCGTAATGCACGTAGTGGTAGTGGTATTTGCTAAGAGGTGTGTTGAAACACAGCTGACGCATCACCCACTCGTCCTCCACCTCGCAAAATCCCATAATGGCGGGCATTTCGCCCTGTCCGATGGCAACGATGGTTTTGTAGATGTTGTCGCGTTTAAGGTAGAAACGTTTGTAGGTGAAGTGGTTGGAGCCGTCGGGGGTGAAAGCTTCGTCGAATTTCACGCTGTCGTCCTGCGGGTTGAAATAGTTTTCCAAATTCCACCAACCTATGCGCATCGTGGCGTTGTTGGTGAAATCTTTCTGCGCCGACGCAACGCCGAAAGCGAGGCAGAAGGCCGCAAAAAGTATTGTGGTGTGCAATAAGTTTTTCATTTTCTGATTATTGCGTTGATTTCATCGATGATTTTGTTGGCCAGAGCGTCGGCTTTTTCGGCGGTGGCACTCTCGGAATAGACACGGATGATGGGCTCGGTGTTGGATTTGCGCAGGTGCACCCATTCGTGGTCGAAGTTTATCTTAACGCCATCTATTGTGCTGATGTCCAAATCTTTATATTTTTCTGCCATTTGGTGCAACACATTGTCCACGTCGATGTCGGGGGTGAGTTGGATTTTGTTCTTGGAAATCACGTAGTTGGGGAAAGTCTTGCGCAGTTCGGAGGCTGTGCAGCCTTTCTTTGCCAGCAGTGTTAGGAACAGAGCCACGCCCACCAGAGCGTCGCGGCCGTAGTGTAGTTCGGGGTATATCACGCCTCCGTTGCCTTCGCCGCCGATGATGGCGTTGGTCTCTTTCATTTTGGTGACTACGTTAACCTCGCCCACAGCGGCAGCGGAGTACGATGCCCCGCGTGCTTCGGTGATGTCGCGCAAAGCACGTGTGGACGACATGTTGCTCACTGTGTTGCCCACTTTGTTGGAAAGGATGTAGTCGGCCACGGAGACGAGGGTGTATTCTTCGCCGAACATCTCGCCGTTTTCGCAAACGAGGGCCAGACGGTCCACGTCGGGGTCCACCACCACGCCGAGGTCGCAGTGTTGCTGACGCACCACGTCGGAAATCTGTGTAAGGTTTTCAGGCAGTGGTTCGGGGTTGTGTGCGAAAAGTCCCGTGGGCTCGCAGTTGAGTTCCACTACTTCTTCAACGCCAAGTACTTTGAGCAGTCGAGGTATGGCTATGCCGCCGGTGGAGTTTACGGCGTCAACGGCAATGCGGAAATGTGCTTTGGCAATGGCTTGGGTGTCCACCAAGGGCAGTGCCACGACTTTCGTGATATGGTCGTCGATGGAGTTTTCGAGGTGCGTGAGTGTGCCGAGGTCGTCGACTTCGGCGAAATCCACCTTGCCCGAGTCGGCCAGCGCCAGCACGGTGTTGCCTTCGGCGGCGTCGATGAATTCGCCTTTGGCGTTGAGCAGCTTGAGGGCGTTCCAGTGCTTGGGGTTGTGGCTGGCGGTGATGATGATGCCGCCGTCGGCATGTTGCGAAATCACCGTCATCTCCACGGTGGGAGTGGTGGAAAAACCTGTCTCAACGACGTCCACGCCCATTCCGAGCAGGGTGCCCGTTACGAGCGAGTCCACCATGGCGCCCGACACGCGTGCGTCGCGGCCAACGACCATAGTGATGCGTTTTTTGCCAGTGTTTTGTTTAAGAAAAGTGGCGAACGCCGAAGCGAACTTCACCACATCTATCGGTGTAAGACCCTGGCCTTCAGTGCCGCCAATGGTCCCGCGTATTCCTGAAATGGATTTTATCAATGACATTTTTACGTTATTTTTGAACCTGCAAATATACGAAAAAAAAACGTCTTTTCGCAAATAAAATGGATTGAAAATGACGGATGTGGCTGAAAATGAAGAAGAAATAAGGTTTGTCGTGGGATGAATCGTGAGGGAACAAAAAAACGGTTTTTATTGGCAAAAAAAGCCGTTTTGTTTCTGAAAAACTCCCAAAAAACACACTTTACCCCCAAACCCGGATGTGCATTTCGTACATGAAAAATAACATTTCATACATAAAAAATGCCAGTTCGTACAAATGGTCTGAAACCATTTGGTGATAAGCGTTTGCGATAGTAATTTTGGCTTGAAATTTAAAGAATTTTAGTCATTAACAATTTAAAATTTTCAAGTCATGAAACAGTTAACATTTCAAGTAACCCCAAAATCGGGTAACGAGCAGATAGCTTTGGCTATCGGAACAATAACCCTCAACGTAACCCTCGACGGCGAAAGCTATGCCATACAGATAGAACCGCCCGTTGAGCCCACCGTTGTCGTGAAACTCCGTACTCATGGACGCAAGAGCATCGAAATCAGTAATATAGTGATGATACGTCCGTCCCAAGACGATTCGGAATCGAAAAGCAACAACAAAGAGATAATCGTTAACGGTGGATACACCGATATAATGTGCGATTTCAGCGTGTCGAAGAAGATGTATAAACTGATGGGTGAGAGTATTGGCAGATTTGTCGAGGTGTACCGCGGCTTTTGGATAAACACCAAGTACATCACCGGCATCAAACTGGGCGACAAGGCACCTTATAAAGGCAAATGGTGCGTGGAGGTGCAATACTCCGACGGCAGAAACGAATTGCGGACGGAGATGTACGAAATCAGTCGTCGCAATCTTACAAAAATAAAACAAATAGTAAATAATAAATAAGTAGTAACCAACAAAAAGAAAGGAGAACCAAACAATGGCAAAACAAAAAATGAAACCCGCCGACAATGTTTCCAACATGCAAAACGCCAACCGAGGCACAAAAGGCACCAACCTGCAGTATTCGCAGGCGATGGGCAATAGAGGGAAACTGATGAACCCTACGTGGAAAAAGAAATAGGACGCGGTTTGTTGCGGGCGGCGTTTTCAACGCCGCCCGCATTTTTACAAAAAGAACAAATATGTTTATAAAAGACGCAGAAAAACCGTCTCAAAAAATGAAAAATAAAGACCGAAAAATGCTGTTTTTCCCAGAAAAACACCCCAAAAAACGCCTGTTTTTACTCTGTCCAGAAAACAGTTCGTAATCCTAAAATGGTATTTCGTACATCGAAACGGGCAATTCGTACATAACACGAAAAAAAGCTTGCACAGAGTGGGAAACGGTCGTAATTTTGTATCACAAATTAAATGAAAGTATAACAATTTAAAAATTTAAAGTCATGTTCAGATTAATTTTTTCAGCATTAGCAGTATTTGGCGCATGGTGCGCAGTAAAGGCAAGCGTTTTGATGGAAAACGACTTCGTGAATAGAGTTATGGAATTGAATTGCCCGTGCACCACTATCCCCTTGGTGGCCGTGGTGGCAGTTTTCATCGTTTACAGAATCACTTTTCTGTTCACTCACAAGAGAAGAAGTTAGGCAATGTGCAATACAATAAAAAAGCCGAAAACGCGCCTAAAAACGGACATTCGTCCCCGATGAAAAACTGCGAGGGGTGTGGACAAAAACCGCTTAACGACGTGCAAACTACCGCTTATTGCTATTTTTGTCCGAAAAGTGCCAAAACGCCCAAAATTCGCCACTTTTGTCTATTTTTGCAAAACACTATGCCGAAAATAGACTACAACATATCGTTAGAAAATCCCATCGGGGGCGACAGTCCTTTCAGGGTTAAGGACATAACCGTTTCGCTGGTCATGCCCGACGGCGAAGAGCTTAAAATTTGTTTGCACAACACGCAGAACCGGATGGTGGAGCTTAAGACCAAAATGTACGGACATTTCTCAATCCCCTTGGCCGATATAGTTATGGTATGCCCATCGGTCAAATCGTCTGAAACTGGTCTGGGCAATACCAAGAACAAATCAATCTATTTTGCCAACCGCCGTCCCGACATTATTTGCAAATTCACGCCGGGCCGCGACATAAAAGAGAAATGGGGCGTAACGGGCAACGAGTTTGTATGCGTAAACCGCAGCGTGTACATAAACCGCAACCACATTCTTGCCATTGCCAACCACTATGTTACGGTGCAGTATATGAACGATGCAGGGACGATGCAAAAAAGCGACATTCCGGTGAGCCGCACCTGTTGGCACAACCTTATCAACAACCTCTAAATGCCTGAAAAACTACCGCTCGATGCCGTTTTTTACCGATTAATGCCAAAATGCAGAAAAACGTTCCTTTTTTGCTATCTTTGCACGCTTATTAATATAATGTATAACCAACATATCGATAACTAAAAAAATGAAAGGTAAAATTTTATCATTCGCCATTATGGCAATTCTTTGCGGAATGCTTATGCAGTCGTGCTTCATCACCAAGACCCCCGTGGGTGCCTACAGCTCGCAGAGCGGCATGCCGATGCGCTATAGCAAAGGCAAGCAGGTGTGGCTTTTCGGTCTTATCCCCCTCGGACGCACACACATCAACACCCCGGCCACCGATTTTATGATTGAGGGAAAACAGACCTTGGGTGACTACCTGATATCGTTTGTCACACTTGGCATAATCGAGACCCGCACCATCAAATGCTATGTGAAAGAATACAACAACGGCGGCAACGGCTATGGAGGAAGCATAATCATAAACAACAATAACCAGAATGTGAACACCCAGAGCCAGAACAACAACCAGCAGGTGAACGCCGGCAACAACACGGGCAACGAACAGTCCGAAAACAATTCTTTTGTCGGCAAGCGCGTAAGCTGGCAGACCAACCAAGGATCCACTCGCTACGGCACGGTTACGAACATGCGTACCCCAAGCACCTGCGAGGTTAAAACTGAAGACACTGGTTCGGTAATAGTGTTGAGCGTGAGCAAACTAACAATTGAATAATAATTTTTGTAATGAAAAAATCTATTTTTATAACCATGGCCCTGATGGTGGTCGCAACCGTGGCACTTCGGGCACAGGATGTGATTACCCTTGCCAACGGTGAGAGTTTTTACGCAAAGAATATACGCTTTTCGGGCGACAAGGTTTATTTCAATCGCTGGACCGAAAGTGGAACTTCTCAGTCGGTTACCACGTTGAGTACCAGTGGTTTGTCTAAGATTGTTTACGAAAGTGGCGAGGAGGAGTTCTTCCAAAAGGTGAACCCCAATGCCAAGGTGAACACCAACAGCGGCAACACGGTGAACGTGAACGTTACCGGTCCCGTCAACAACAACAATGTCGGCAACAGTTCCAACTACAGCAGCAACGGCTATGCTGCCGACTACAGCCAAACTGGGTTTCTTGACAACCCGCATTTCAACGCCTACGCTGAAGGATTGGGTGCACTGTTTTTTGTCAACAATATGAACGACAACAAGTTTTATTTCGGTGCTAATGGCTCGGCGGGTATAAGGCTCAACAATCACTTATTTTTGGGCGGAGGTATGGGTTTCTTTATTAGCTCCAGCAATATCAAAAACAGTTACGATGGCTATTACATAGATTATTTCGACGCACCTTCATGGTATCTCCCGATTTTTGCCGATGTTAGATTTTTCTATACTTTTTCCGACGAATTAAGCCTTTTCGGACAGTTGTCGGCAGGTGTGGAATTCAATAGCTATTCTGGGAAAAGATCTGTGTACGACAATGACAAATGCGGCAAGCTGTATCTAAACTTGGCCATGGGCATGGAGATAAACAAAATAACGGCAAGCATGGGAGTTATGGTTTTTCAAAGCATGTATCGTGAAGAACAATACTACGACAATTACTATACGGGAATACATTCGCATTCTGTTGGTTACTATAAAGAAAGCATCCCTGTGCTTTATCTGAAAGTGGGTTATAAATTTGGAGAATAAATATAAAAAGATAAAACAGCAATGAAAAAGACACTCAAAATTTTTGCCCTTGTGGCGATGGCGTCGGCACTGGCTTTCAGCGCCTGCACCAAAGACGACGAGCCCAATTACAACTATACCGACGGTGGCAGCGGCTCAGATAGTGGCGGTGGAACACAGACTCGCCCAACGGCTAGCTTTTCCGTAAGCAGCTCCAATATTATGGTTGGCAATACCGTGAGTTTTACCAACTACTCTTCAAACGCCACTTCTTACTATTGGGATTTCGGCGATTTCGAGCATTCTTCCGAAAGAAATCCTACGCATCAGTACACATATGCAAGCAACTTCAACGTCGAGCTCATTGCATACAATAACAGTTACACATCGACGGCAACGAAAACTATCAGAGCGGTAAACCCCAACTATTGCACAATCAATAGCTTGAGGCTTAACAGATGGGCGTCACGAATGAGCAATGGAAATGTTTGGGACGGCAGTGCCGGTGCCGCATATAAGCACCCCGACATTTACTTTATTATCAAAAACTCGGCTGGCACACAATTGTTTAAAAGTCAGGTTGTGGACGACTGCATACACCCCGACGACGGCGGCACAATCACCCCTTCGTACTCAGTTGGATACAAGATGGGGGTGAACGAGAACTACACTATTGAATTTTGGGACGAGGACGCATTAGTGAATGAAGGTATGGTCTCAGTCAATTGCAATCCTCTTATTGACGATTTCTATTATCCGTTTTCATCATCTATAACAATGCAAACGACATCAGGTGAATGGAGATGGACTATGAATGTGACTTGGAGTCTATATTAAAATTAAAATCCATAAATCTTATCAAACAATGAAAAAAATACTTACAGCCATCACAGTTATGGCAATGGCAGTGGCAATGGCCACCTTCACCTCGTGCGACAAGGACCTCGACGAAATTGCCGCTGACATCGACACCGGTATCTCCAGCGGCGACCACGGCACTACGCGCAACGCCGTTTTGAAGATAACCTGCACAAGCAATAATCCCTACACCATAGAGATTATCAACGCCAGCACCGACGACAGCCGCGAGTACACCCTGCAAGGCAAGGAAACTCGCAGTTTCACCGTCTCCTGCGACGTTACCTATCAGGTGAAATACACCCAAAACAGCGGATACTTGTTTTATCCAACCACAGGCACACGCACACAGTACGCAGGCTGCGGTAGCACCTACTCGCTGTCGATACCAAACTAAAAAAATCTTTCAAAAGACACACTTTGCCGCCGTGCGGACCTCTCCGTGCGGCGTTTTTTTATCAAAATACGCAAAAACACTCATAGCCCTGTGCAAAATTATGCAAAAATTGAACGTCATGGTGTTAGAAAGCGACTTTTTTTTGTATCTTTGGAGATGAAAAAATATCATATCAACATGCTTAAACAATTGAAACATAACGGATTAGTAAACAAAATAACAAGCATTTTGATATTTGTTTCTGTGCTTTCGACACTTTTTCTGCCATCCTGCACCAAAGAAACAATCAGCGAATTCCCCGCCATGTCCATTTCCGACTTCACAGGCACTATCTGGCGTCTGCAGAGTGTCTCCACCATCGACACCAGCACCCCGGTGCCTCAACAAATGCTCCTAGACCGCAACTGGTTGCGGTTTTACCCCGACGGTTCAATGGAAGGTTTCGGAGAAAACTATGCCATCTTGGGAAGATATTCATTGTCGGGCGACAGAATCAGTTTCTCTCTCGTAAAACCCGACTCCGCACGACTCGATCATGACATTTTTTGTGCCTATTTACTTTCGGTAAAATACTTAGCGACACCCGAAGGCGGTCTCAAACTCTCCACCCCCAAAAACAATGTGATGAATTTTGTCGCTGTTAAGGACAGTATTTGGAAAAATAGTTGGCGCTGGGTGGAAACACGTTCGGGAATAGATGAGATGGGTGGCACTCCGCAATCTGCAGGTTTCGAGGCGGTTGTGGATTTCAGCGACACCGCTTTTGTGTTCTACAAAAACGAACAGGAGGTGGCACGGGGCAGATATATGCTGCAAAACACCCGTCTCAGCGACTGCCTTGGAGAGAACTCCAGCATGGTGCGTGCAATCATTGTGGATGAGGAGCTTACAAGCTGGATAAGCATTTCCACAAACGCTCTTGTAACAATTCCCAGCCCGAGCATCGTCAGCTACGAAATCACGCCCGACGGACGCATAATCCTCTCCCTGCGCGAAAACTCCTGCGCCGGCTCACTTTATATTTTTGAGAAGATGTGAAGGCGTGAAGATGTTTAATTGTTGAGTTGTTTAACTGTTTATTTGTTTTACTGAGAGCTAATTCCTGTCCCTTGAATAATGCCAACTGACTACTAATTGTCAATTGTAAATTTCAACAAACGGTAAGTTCCAATAAGAAACGCAAC
>DBXF01000026.1:0-12450 GCA_002309295.1 Bacteroidales bacterium UBA1219
CTGATAGTGGTTTGTATCACCCCCCCAAAAAAAACAGGACATAATAATTTGGCTACCTGCCAACAAACAGAATTGTCGTCAAATATTAAAAACACAAAGTTTATGAAAAGTAAACGTTTTACAACAATCCTCAGCACGGCCATGGTGCTAATGAGTATGGTCGCCTGCGCCATCGCGGTTACAAGCTGCAAAAATGAAAACAAACTCGCTGACTTTAAAAGTATTCAAGAATATATCGGAACCAAAGATGATGAATACTGCAAGGTGGATTCAATAAGCGGCTATACGACATTCTCCGCCGACAACAAAGTAGAAATTGTTCCCGAAGAAATCACAAAAGAGCAATATGAGCGCCTGCTAACGGACAAACACACAGTGAAACCTGTGGCTATCGACACCAACGCTCCCCTTTATGCGGAATTGTATGAGAAAGGACTGCAAAATTGTATGCGATACGACTTGGAGCAAGGGTTTATGGAAGGTGATGAGTTGCTGGAAGAAAGACGAGGCAATCTTTCTCAACCCAAAATTCCCATATATCATTACCCCGAAACTAAGCAATATGAATTTGTTGTTTATGCCCCGCTGACTACCCTGTCGTCCATGATGACCGAGGATGGTATTGTCGACACCACTTATATGCAGTCCGAAACAAGAACCTACGGGACTAACAGGATATTTGTCGGTCAAGAAGGTTTCGACTGCGATTTCCACGGTTCACTGTGGTTTTATAGATATAACCAGCAACAGCACCGCATGATTACGCTATGCCACTTTATAGATTATCGTTGGAACAGCGAAGGTGTATATTTAAACCTTTGTTGGATTAGTAATAATGAATTGTTAGTTGCGGCGGCCTCCAACGGCAGCGGCAGGGAATGGGTAGGTGGCTACACATCAGTCGGTCTAGCCCCGTTTGGAACACCTGTTTTTTACAAACTTACAATAACGACCAAATAAGAGCCGTCGTTTTTTGCATTTGAGAGATTGTTCTTGCTATATTTGCAAAGAGGCAGACGAAACCAGACAAAAAGATTTTTGCCCTGCGCAATATAACCCGCGGAATTGCGTTAATGGAGTGATATTTTAATGCTTGACAATATGAAGAAAACATTTTCAATGCTGATGACCGCCTGCTGCCTGATGACGGCCGTTTTATTTACATCTTGCTTTTCACCCAACGGGCATTCGAAACATTATACCCCCGAGATGATGGCAGAACATTATGAAATGTACAAGCAACAGATGGAGGAGTTGCGTAATTATCTTCATCACGCTCTTAAAGACAGTTGTGAAATAGAAGTGGAATTTGAGGGGGATAGTCTGAGGCAGTTTTATATCGGGAACCGTTATGGCTCTTCCAATTATTTCTACAAGGAAGCTCGTGCCCATCAGGATTCCATGATGTCCGTCGTCGGACTAACGCGGCAGAGTTTTAACGACATACAGCAAAAATTGAAATCAATGGGCTGTATAGGTGTAAGATATAATCAGTACTATCCAGATGAAATAGTGATTCTTTTCCAGCGAAATGATATGGGGTGTTATAGATACCTTATATGGACATATCCTATGACAGCCGAAGAGATAGCCAATGCGATAGATTTTCCTTTACATATCCCCTACAATGACTATTGCATTTTTGACTATGATGGGAGCATGGGGGCGTTCGATACGGGAGGATGGAACGAAAGCGAAAAGAAACAGTTCTTGAAAAAAATCCAACAACAAAAAAAATGAAAAAAATAGCATTTTGGGCTGTCTCAGCTATGTTGATGATGGCCGCCTGCGCACAGAATCCACAACAATCGAATAATTCAACAAATCAACAGCTAAACAATATGAAAAAGACATTAGTAGCCTATTTCTCGGCCACGGGAACCACCAAGGCCGCGGCACAGAAACTCGCCGATGAGTTCAACGCCGACCTCTACGAAATCGCCCCCGAGGAGCCCTACACCGACGCCGACCTCAACTGGCGCGACAAAAACTCGCGTTCCACCATAGAGATGAAGGACAAGAGCTCTCGTCCCGCCATCAAAGGCCATTGCGACAACATCGCCGACTACGACACNNGCACCGACCATCGTCAACACCTTCATCGAAGCCCATAACCTCGACGGCAAGGTCCTCAACGTTTTCGCCACCAGCGGTGGCAGTGGCGTAGAAGGCTCCGCCAACGACCTTAAAAAGGCTTATCCTCAGTACAAATGGGGCGAAAGCAGGTTGATGAATTGAGAACCGAAAGCTTCAGAATCAAGTGAGTTTTGGCTGAAGAATGATGGCGGAGAGGGTTTTCTGTTTCCGATTTTATTGCATTTCAGCGAATACTATAAGTCTTGCCTTATAGTATAAAATATTCCTTCCATCACATACTAAAAAGCGATTTTCGCCGTTAAATTTTGTTATTGACGGACGAAATATGCCGTCATACAATTGTAATAAACTGAAATACAGATGGAAGATATATTAAAAATCGCCGACCGGACTTTCAGTTCGAGGCTTTTTATCGGAACGGGCAAGTTCCCGTCGAACCAAGTGATGAAGCAGGCTATTGAAGCCTCTGGCAGCCAGATGGTTACCACTGCTCTCAAACGCCTCAACACCGAGGACAGCGCCAACGAGGACGTGCTGTCGTTTATCCCCAAGTCGATACAGCTTCTGCCCAACACCTCGGGCGTGCGCAATGCCGAGGAGGCCGTGTTTGCAGCCAAGATGAGTCGCATTGCCACCGGCACCAACTGGATAAAACTCGAAATCCACCCCGACCCCAAATACCTGCTTCCCGATGTGCGTGAGACCATCATCGCCACCGAAATGCTTGTAAAAGAGGGTTTTGTGGTGCTTCCTTACATCCAAGCCGACCCTGTGGCCTGCAAGCAGCTCGAGGAGGCCGGTGCCGCCACCGTTATGCCGTTGGCAGCGCCTATCGGAACCAACAAGGGCATCAAAAACGAGGACATGCTGCATATCATCATCGAGCAGAGCAACGTGCCTGTGGTCATCGACGCGGGTATCGGAGCGCCGTCGCATGCGGCCTTGGCTATGGAGATGGGTGCCGACGCCTGTCTTATCAACACCGCCATCGCCATTGCCGACAACCCTGTTGAGATGGCCCGCGCTTTCGCCCTCGCCGTGGAGGCCGGACGTACGGCATACCTCGCCGGACTGGGGCAGACAAGCAGTTTCGCCGTGGCATCGTCGCCGCTCACCGCTTTCCTCGACGAAGAGCAGGACAAACTCGACAAACAGTAGTGCATTGTTCCCAAAATTGTTAAAATAGGAATGATACATCTTTTTGAAGATTGGTTCTAAAATAATGTAAATTATTAAAGATAAGAAAGTTATTCGAAGATAATTAGTTTCGACATCGAAAAATAATAAAAGGACAAAACTTCCGTTTTTTTCGTGTCTTTCGATGTTACAAAATAAAAAATACGATGAACGATAACAAAGATATATGTGCATCTTTCCGCAATTCGGAAAAGATATATGTGAAATCGGACCGTTTCCCGATTCAGGTAGGTATGCGCCGTGTGCAGCTCACCGACACCGTGGTTGACGGCAAACGCATCTCCAACGGCAGCATCAACCTCTACGACACCAGCGGAGTATTCACCGACCCCAATGTGGAAATCGACATCCGCAAAGGCCTGCCGCGATTGCGCGAGGCTTGGCACCAGAACGACGACAACGTGGAACAGCTCGACCGTTTCACCTCCGAGTACACCAACCGCCAGCTTGCCGACGAGTCGCTGAAACCCTTTATGTTTCCGGTTGTAAACCTGCCCAAACGTGCCGTTAAGGGCAAGGCTTTCACGCAGATGGCTTTGGCAAAACAGGGCATCGTAACTCCCGAGATGGAGTATGTGGCCATACGCGAGAATATGGGCCGCAAGGACGGCGACTCGTACATCACCGCCGAGTTTGTGCGCGACGAGATAGCAGCAGGCCGCGCCACGCTGCCCTGCAACCCCAACCACCCCGAAGCCGAGCCTATGATTATCGGATCCAAGTTTTTGGTTAAGATAAACACCAACATCGGCAACTCGGCGCTGGGTTCCGACATCGAGAAAGAGGTGGAGAAAAGCGTGTGGTCGTCGCGCTGGGGCGGCGACACCCTGATGGACCTCTCCACGGGCGCACACATCCACCAGACCCGCGAGTGGATTATCCGCAACTGTCCCGTGCCGATGGGTACAGTGCCTATCTATCAGGCACTTGAGAAAGTCAACGGCAAAGCCGAGGAACTTACTTGGGAGATGTACCGCGACACCCTTATCGAGCAGTGCGAGCAGGGTGTGGACTATTTCACCATCCACGCCGGACTGCTGCTCGAGCACCTACCTTTCGCTGCCGAGCGACTCACGGGCATCGTCTCCCGCGGTGGCTCCATTATGGCCAAATGGATGAAAGAACACGGCGAACAGAATTTCCTCTACACCCACTGGGACGAGATTTGCGACATCCTTGCACAGTACGACGTGGCCGTTTCCATCGGCGACGGACTGCGTCCCGGCAGCATACACGACGCCAACGACCGCGCCCAGTTCGGCGAGCTCAAGACCATGGGCGAGCTCTGTCTCCGCGCTTGGGAGAAAGACGTGCAAGTACTTATCGAAGGTCCCGGACATGTGCCCATGCACAAAATCAAAGAGAATATGGAACGCCAGATAGAGTGGTGCCACTCGGCTCCGTTCTACACCCTCGGTCCCCTCACCACCGACATCGCCCCCGGCTACGACCACATAACCTCGGCCATCGGTGCCGCCATGATTGGCTGGATGGGAACGGCAATGCTTTGCTATGTTACTCCAAAAGAGCATCTTAGCCTTCCCGACAAGGAAGACGTACGCAACGGCATTATGGCCTACAAGATTGCCGCCCACGCCGCCGACATCGCCAAGGGACATCCTGCCGCCATGGAACGCGACAACGCGCTGAGCAAGGCACGTTTCGAATTCCGCTGGAACGACCAGTTCAACCTCGCCATCGATCCCGAAAGGGCTATGGAGTATTTCGGCGCGGAGCGTATCAAAAACACCCCATTCTGCACCATGTGCGGACCAAATTTCTGCGCCATGCGCATCTCACGCGAGGTGTCCGACAAAGGCAAAGTCGAATAATTAATAAAAACAGGCATGAGTTTGGTTTCTTCCGCAAGTGCACTATCAATAACCCCACTCAAGGAACGCAGAGTGGGGAGTATAAAAAAAGAACGGGCTTTGGCACAGGAGTTTCCGCTAAGTGCCGAAGGCACTTCACTATCAATAACCCCACTCAAGGAACGCAGAGTGGGGAGTTAAAAAACATAATATGGAATTTTACGATACAATAAAGGATTTGGATTGGGACGATGTTACGCGCAGCGTTTACGCCAAGACCGACCGCGATGTGCGTAATGCCCTTTCAAAAGAGATGCTCACCCTCGAGGATTTCAAAGCCCTGATTTCGCCGGCGGCGGAGCCTTATCTGGAGACGATGGCCAGCATGAGCCGCGCCCTTACGCAGAAACGTTTCGGCAAGGTGATGCAGTTCTACGTGCCCATGTACCTGAGCAACCACTGCAGCAACCATTGCATCTACTGCGGTTTCAACCATAATAATAAAATTGCTCGCAAAACCCTCAACGACAGTGAGATAATGGAGGAAATTGCCGTTATCAAGAAGATGGGCTACGACAATGTGCTGCTGCTCACGGGCGAATACCCGTCGGTGGCGGGCGTGGATTACATCGAACACGCCATAGAGCTGTGCCGTCCGCATTTCGCTGCCATCAACCTCGAGGTGTTCCCCATGAAAACCGAGGAATACGAGCGTATGGTGAAAGCCGGCGCCAACACCCTGTATATCTATCAGGAGACTTTCAACGAAAAACGCTACAAGGTGTACCACCCTGCGGGGATGAAAAGCAACTACAGGTGGCGTTTGGGCACTCCCGAACGCGCCGCCAAGGCAGGCCTGCACAAGATAGGCATGGGCGCTTTGATAGGCTTGGAGGAATGGCGCACCGAGATGGTGTATCTGGCTATGCATCTGCATTTTATGACCAAAAACTACTGGCGGTCGAAATACAGTGTGTCGTTTCCGAGGATGCGTCCTGCGGCGGGCGGCTACCAGCCGTCGTTCCTGATGAGCGAGCGGCAGTTTGCGCAGACCCTGTGGGCCTTCCGACTCTTCGACCACGACGTGGATATAGCCATGTCAACCCGCGAGACTCCCAACATGCGCGACCATTTTGTTACCCTCGGAGTAACGTCGATGAGTGCCGGATCCAAGACCGACCCGGGCGGATATGCCCACCCCAACACCAATCTGGAGCAGTTCCACATCAACGACGACCGCACTCCCGAACAGATGGAGGCGATGGTCCGCGCTCAAGGCTACGACGTTATCTACAAGGACTGGGACCGTGGACTGAATTGAGTTTGTAATTAGTAATTAGTAATTAGTAATTAGTAATTAGTGGTTGGGAGTTAATATAACAATTAAACGACCAACATTTCAACAAAAATTCGTATATTTGCAGATTGATTCTGATGGATGTACGACATTGGGATAGTAATATTGAGGAATTGTAATTATTTAATTAACAAGTATATACAAGTATGGGCAATATGATTATTACCATCAACCGCGAAAATGGAAGCGGCGGCAGGGAGATAGCCCGCCGACTGGGCGAGATGCTCGGCCTCAAGGTGTACGACAAATCCATTCTTGAGGAAATTGTGCAGAAATACAAGATAAACAAGGAGGAAATTGAGCGTATCAAGGCTCAGAAAACCAACCTTTGGTCCGATTTCTGCCAGTTCTACCGTCAGTTCAGCGCTGCGGGCAACAGCTATCAGAACGAGGACCGCAAAATTACCTCGCGCGAGCTCTACTACGCCGAGGCACAGATAATGCGCAATTTGGCCAGCCAGGAGTCGTGCATCATCGTCGGACGCTCGGGTTTCCACGTGTTCAAGGACAACCCCGACGCTCTTAGCATTTTCATCATCGCCGACCGCGAAGCACGTATCAAACGTATTGCCCAGAAAGAGGGCGTTGACGAAAAAACTGCCGACAAGCTCATCGAAAAAACCGACGCTGCGCGTGACAATTTCACAAAAACCTTTGCCGACACATCGCGCTACGATGCCCGAAACTACGACATCACCCTCAATGTGAGCCGTTTCAGCACCGAAGCCATTGCCGCTTTTCTTGCCGAGAACATCAAACGTAAGATGGAGGCCGGAATGTAATACGGGTCGTAAGTCGCTGTCCCGTAGAACTGAAGGATTGGTGGAATAGTATCTTTGCACACGTAAAAAACAATGAAATATTGGGTATTGACACACAAAACCAAGTTATGAGCGGCCAAAACGAAATAGTATTGTACCAACCCGACGAGCAAGTAAAATTGGAGGTTCGCACCGACGGCGATACTGTGTGGCTTACACAACAGCAGATGACAATATTGTTTGAAACCACAAAGCAAAATGTGAGTCTTCATATTGGTAATATATTCAAAGAAGGGGAGTTGCAGCCCGATTCAACTGTCAAGGAATACTTGACAGTTCAAAATGAAGGGGGAAGAACTATAAAACGAACTCAGAAATATTACAACCTTGATGTCATAATATCAGTGGGTTACCGCGTGAAAAGCCTTAGAGGTACGCAGTTCAGGATTTGGGCAAACAAAATACTAAAAGAATATCTATTGCGCGGATATGCTGTTAACCAACGTCTTACAAATATTGAGAACCAATTGGAACGACATCAGAACATACTTGCCGAACACACTGGGAAGATTGACTTTTTTGTACGAACATCCCTGCCGCCTGTCGAAGGCATTTTCTACGACGGCAATATGCTTGAACCTTTCGGTTTTGTGAACGGCCTTATACATTCGGCGAAGAAACGCATTGTGCTGATAGACAACTATGTGGATGAAACAGTTCTGCTACGGTTGGCCGAAAGGCATACTGGTGTAAAAGCCGACATATACACACGGAACTCCGCTCCCTCGTTTAATGTGGCATTGGCACAGCACAACGCACAATACGAACAGATTGACGTGCATGTTTTCACAAAAGCCCACGACCGCTTTCTTATAATTGACGACGATGTGTACCATATTGGCGCTTCGATAAAAGACTTGGGCAAGAAGTGGTTTGCTTTCAGTAAGATGCAGCTGTTAGCAACCGAAATAATAAATAAACTTTGAAATAAAGCATAAAATACAATAAAAATCGTATCTTTGCAAATACAAAACATAACTAAACCGACATAAAACAAAGTAAGACAGAAAGATAACATATAACGACATATTAAACTAAGCGTTTTTGCTTTTCAAGTAGATGGAGATCTGGACAATTTCCTAAGTATTACACGAGAAGGCAGAAATGCTCACGGATTTATCCGTGGGCTTTCTCGTTTGTAATACAGGCCCGTCCAGAGCCTCCATCCAGACAGTAAGTTTCACGGATTTTTTTTTTGTGATGCTCGGAAAGGCGAAGCGCCTAAGCCAAAGCATCATGAGCACCAAATTCTTCAACAACCAAAAGCAGACTCTTTACGACAAATTCCGCGGTATTGCCGAAGGAATGGTCAATTTCGATATTTTCCACGCTGTGGTGGGGTATTTTCGCTCGTCGGGATATTTCAAACTGCGGCAACAGCTGGAATCAACACAGGAGATTAAAATATTGGTGGGTATCAATATCGACAACTTTTTCCGTAAGTCGCAGGCGGCAGGGAAAATGTTTTTCGAAGACCGCGAAGCCACTTTGGAACAGTACTGCGAATCTTTCCTGAACGATGTGCAACATTCGGAATACAGCAGCGAAGTGGATGAAAGTATCCTACAGCTTTGCAACGACATAGCCAGCGGCAGGCTTGAAATGCGTATCCACCCCACCAAAGACCTTCACGCAAAGTTCTATCTCTGTCTGCCACAAAACCACTCCGAGAACAGCGACGGCTGGGTTATTATGGGTTCGTCGAATATCAGCCAGCAAGGGCTTGGACTTACCGAACCACCTCGCTACGAGCTTAACGTGGCTATGAAAGACTACGACGACGTGCATTTCTGCGAGGAGGAATTTCAAAGTCTCTGGGCTGAAGGTATTCCCATCACCATGACCGATGTGGACCGCATGATTGGCCGCACCCATCTGGCACCCGAAAGCGAACAGCCCACGCCCTACATGCTTTATATGCGTATGCTTATCGACCATTTCGGCAATCAGGTGGAGGACGATTTTGTGCCTGTGTTGCCCGACGGCTACGACGACCTGACGTATCAGCGCGACGCCGTGGTGCAGGGCTACGACATTATGATGCGGCATGGCGGCTGTTTTATAGCCGATGTGGTGGGCTTGGGCAAAACCGTGGTGGCTGCCATGATTGCACAACGCTTCATAGCACAAAACGGCGACAGCACCCGCATCCTTGTGGTTTTTCCGCCGGCAGTGCGTAACAACTGGGTGGAGACTTTCGAGGATTTCCACATCAAAAACAAGTACAGCCGTTTTGTGAGCAACGGCAGTTTGGACAAAGTAATCGACGGCGACGACTATGACACCCCACCGTATTACGACCTTATCATTGTCGATGAGGCCCACAATTTCCGACACGACACCACCGGCAACTACGACCTGCTGCAGCGCATCACTAAATCGGAACGTGCCAACAAAGGCCATGTAAAAGGGGGGAAACGTGTGCTTTTGCTTTCCGCCACACCGCTCAACAACACACCCGAAGATATCAAAAACCAG
Source organism: Bacteroidales bacterium UBA1219 (assembly GCA_002309295.1). Classification (GTDB taxonomy): domain Bacteria; phylum Bacteroidota; class Bacteroidia; order Bacteroidales; family P3; genus UBA1219. Next base: position 9,762 of record DBXF01000026.1, read on the forward strand.
CTCTTATTGTTTCAGGACACCGCCCGCTGCACCATCGACGGCATAAGCAATATTGCCGACACTTTCGCTCCGTGGATAAGAGAGTTCAAAAGCCTTATGTCGCAACGCCGCATACTCACCCCCGAAACACTTTCATCGCGGATAGACACTATCAACCAAGAGATGCGGCATGTGGTGCTCGAAAAGGTGATGGTGCGGCGCACACGCAGCAACATCCAGCACGAGCCACGTTATAGCGGCGAGATACATTTTCCAGAACTGCTCGACCCCGAGGACCGCACCTACCAGATGTCGCCCGAAGAATTGTTGCTCTTTGTTGAGACTTACAAGAAATTGGTGGACACGCCCACTTCCAATCTAAAAGACGACCAACCCGACGTGTTCGATGGCAGCGGTTTGCGGTACGCTCGTTATCGTGCGGTGGAGTATTGCCCCAAGTACAAGGACCGTACCGGACAGCAAGCCAAGCAGATAGCCGAATCGCTGGCCGGAATATACCGCACTCACATGGTGAAACGCTTGGAAAGCAGTTTCTTTGCCTTCAAACGCTCGTTGCACACCCTGCTCGATGCCACCAAGGGCATGATTAAGATGTTCGACGAGGATAAGGTGATTATCGCTCCGGAGCTTAATGTGAAAAAACTGCAGTCCGACGGCGTGGAATTGGACGAGATTATCGAACTGGCCATCGGCAAAGGCTACGACCAAGAGAAGATTGTCTTTAGTTCCGCTGATTTTTTGCCCGACTTTCTGCCGATGCTCCAGTACGATGCCGATTTGCTCGAAAAGCTGTGCAAACGCTGGGATGCCGTGGATGACGACCCAAAGCTGGACCTTTTTGCAAGTATGCTAACGGGCGAACTTTTCGATACAGAGAAGAACATTAACCAAAAGTTAGTGGTGTTCAGCGAAAGCGTAGATACAGTGAACTACCTCGAAGAGAGGCTGAAAGAGCGTCTCGGTCGCAACGATATACTTGCCGTATGCGCCACCAACCGCAACCGACTGCGCGAAACCATCCGTGCTAATTTCGATGCCAACTACAAGAAAGAGCAATGCGACGACTATAACATTATCATAACCAGTGATGTGCTGGCCGAGGGTGTGAACCTGCACAGAGCCAACATCATCGTAAACTACGACTCGCCGTGGAACGCCACCCGACTGATGCAGCGCATTGGCCGTGTAAACCGTATCGGCTCCACAGCACCGGCCATTTACAACTATATGTTTTACCCATCCGACCCAGGCGACGCCATCATCAGCCTGAAGAAAAACTCGCTGATTAAGTTGCAGAGTTTCCATTCCGCCCTTGGCGAGGACACCAAGATTTATTCGCACGACGAGATTGTGCGCGAGTTCCGTCTGTTCAAGACCGATGTGCGCGACGATACCGACCGCTCGCTGGAACTTATGCGAAAGGTGATAGAGTTGCACGAACAGGATTTGGCCCTTTACCGCCGTATCAAGCAACTGCCGCAGAAAAGCCGTTGCGCAAGGGATTTCGCAGCTGTGAACGAAGGAGTTTCTAATGCAGTGGATGCCAGTGTGTTGTCGCAGACGGTCATCTACCTGTCGTCGCCCACCAAAAAAGCTTTCTACCTTTCGGGCGAAAGGACCAGGGAGATTTCGTTTTTGGACGCCGCCGACCTTATGTATGCCGAGCCCGATGAAAAATCCGTGCCTTTCGGCGAAAGCGAACAGCAACACTACCAGCATGTACGCAATGCCATTGCGCACTATCTCGCCGACCAGCAGAAAGAACATCGAGAGGAACAGCCCAAGATTGGAGGGCGCGACAACGACGCCAAAAAAGCCGCCGCTTTTCTGCGTGAGATACGCCCCTCGCTGCCCGACGATGCCGCACGCCATACCGTGGACCGTCTGAAACAGCTTGTGGGATTCGGCACCTACAACCAATTGGCCGACAGTCTCAACCGTTTGGCACGCAACCAAAAAAAGACTCCCGTGCCGGTGATAAAACTGGTGGAGATGCTCGAAGAACTTGACGAACGCTACGGACAGACCATTTCCCCCAACGACAACGCACAGGAGATTGTCGTCGATGCCGATGTTATCTTGTCCGAAACATTTATAAGTCAAACTCAATCCATTTACCTCTGAGAGGTGAAACCTCAAAAAACGGAATGCGTGCCGGAGGTACGCGAAAAAAATAAAATATCATGAACACCGAAAACTTACGACAACTGTTCCAGTCGGAATTCGACTACAAGCAATACACCAACGAAATAGTGCACAACCTGTTTGGGTGCAACGATGTGGCCATAAAGCCCGAGCTGCTCGACACTTCCGCCGAAGGCGACCGCAGCCATTACATTGGCCGCATGGAAGAAACCGAAGGCCGACTGCTGGGCTTTTTCTACACCCGAGTGGCCGAAGGCAGCGACGTGCGTCGCAAGCGTGTAGGTCTGCGGAAACTCATCGCCCCGTACCTAAAATACGATGTGGATGCCGCCATAGCCGTTTTCGACGACGGCACGCACTGGCGACTGTCTTACATCTGCGATATGAAAGACGGAGCCACCGCCGCCAAGCGATTTTCCTATATCCTCGGCGATGAGAAAGGCCAATATAAGACGCCCTTGGAGCGCCTCGACAAGATTGCTTCCAGATATGGACGATTCAAACTTGAGGATTTGAAAGATGCCTTCTCTGTGGATAGCCTCAG
>DBXF01000026.1:12521-15751 GCA_002309295.1 Bacteroidales bacterium UBA1219
TACTCCACGACTATGTGAAGAAAATGATGGGACGCATTGTGTTTCTGCATTTTCTGCAAAAAAAAGGATGGCTAAACGATGACACCAATTATTTGAAGAATCTCTTTTTTATGCAACCACTCGACCGGCAGGCCGATTTCCTAGAGAAGGTGCTGGAACCGTTGTTTTTCGGCATTTTCAATACCGAGAGCGACAAACGCATGGATTTGTTCGAAAAAGAGGGCTGGGATCCAGAACTGCTTGAACAGTGGTGCGATATGCCATACCTCAACGGCGGACTATTTGAGCGAGACGAGGTGGACAAAATGCGTATAACGCTGCCTTCCAGGCTGTTCGAAGACCTATTCAACTTCATGGCTTCTTACAACTTCACCGTTGACGAAAACGACCCTGACGATGCTGAGATAGGCGTTGACCCCGAGATGCTGGGCAAAATCTTCGAGAGCCTNNCTGCTGGAGGACAACAAAGCCAAAGGAGCCTTCTACACCCCCAAGGAGATTGTCCGCTATATGTGCAAAGAGTCGCTGATAGCCCATCTCGCATCCAAGTTGCCCGATGTTGCCGATGGCGTNNGCCTTTGTGGAAAGCCACGAGATGCAAACCGAGCTGGAGTCCTATCGTGAAGCATTAGACACTGCCCTCCGCAACGTGAAGATTTGTGACCCCGCCATTGGCAGCGGCGCATTCCCGATGGGCCTCCTCAACGAGCTCTGGCGCTGCCGCGAAGCCTTGTCTCAATCAGAACGAAAAGAACTAAAAGAAAGTTCTGATTGCGATAAAAGAAGTTTATTGAAGAAAGAAATCATCGAGAACAACATCTACGGCGTAGATATAGAGAAAGGTGCCATCGACATCGCCCGCCTGCGCTTCTGGTTGAGTATCGTGGTAGATGCCGAGGAGCCCGAGCCGCTTCCCAACTTCGACTACAAGTTTATGCAGGGCAACAGCCTTATCGAGAGCTACAAGGGCATCGACCTGAGCCGCATATCCAACCGCTTGCGTGGCGGACAGAGCAAGTCCACGCAGCTGTTGCTGGGCTTGGATAGCGACTTCAGCAAGAAGAACCTGCAACGCCTGATGCGCGACTACTTCTCCGTCACCGACCATAAGCAGAAGGCCAGTATGCGCCAAGCCATCAACGACGAAGTCAAACGCCTGATAACCGACTTCATCGGCGGCACCGCCGCCGACCTCGACAAACTTGACCCCTCCGCTAACCAAGACTTCTTCCTCTGGCACACCTGGTTCAAAGACATCTTCGACAACGGTGGGTTTGATATAGTCATTGGGAATCCACCTTATGTTGATTATAGAAAAATCGACGAAATGACAAAGATGGGTTTGAATAAATTCTTGTCGTATCAATTGGAAAAGAAGGGAAGTCTTTATGTTTATTTTATTGAACAGGGAATAGGACTATTAAAACCGAATGCTAGGTTGTCTTTCATTAACCCGTATCAGTATCTTTCAGCTGAGTCTGGACGTGGAATAAGGTCGTTTTTGATTCCAAAGCATAAAATAGAGCATATAGTGGATGTCTCAAATATCAAAGTATTTGATGAGGCCAGTACTTATACTTGTATTAATATCATCCAGAAAAATGTAAATCAAAGAGATATTAGGCTATCTAGACCTGGAAGTTTGGACAATTTGGAAGAGAATATCACTAAAGTTGCAAAATCAACATTCATGGACAAACCAAATTATACCATAACATTATCGACTAATAGTCTTGTTGAAAAGATTGAGGAGGCAAAGTATAGATTGTCTGATATCTGCTCAATATTTTGTGGACTATCAAAGACGGGTTTTAGGGATTATGTGTCTTCTACAAAAGAAGATGGAGATTATCAAATCTTTGTGGAATCAAAGCAAATATTACGATATGTGACTGATAGCAGGAAATACATTGACACTACTTTGTTTAGCTATAATGCGATGAATGCATTTAGGACTCCTTGTTTGTTTATGACAAGAATGACCAGCCATTGTAGGGTTGCTTTGGCCAAAAAGGGAGAAACGGCAGGAAAGGTCAACGTATTACACAACTTCAAAAAGTATGACATCCTATTTGTGTTAGCATTGCTCAATAGCAAACTTGTGGATTACTATTATAGGATTACAAATGAATCGAAGCACCTTAATGGAGGAGCGTTGCCATTTGATACAGAATCGGTTAAAGTGATACCGATTTCGGAAGCATCAAAAGAACAACAACAAGAAATCGTGGAAATTGTAGATAGAATTCTTGGCAAGAGAAAAGCCAATCTTAATTCCGACACCTCTGCTTTGGAGCGAGAAATAGACAGAATGGTTTACAAACTCTACAGTCTCACCCCCGAAGAAATCGCAATAATCGAACAACAATAATGTGCATATTACGTTTCTTATAAGCAATATAGGCTTAATTCAATATGAACAATAACGATTATATTTCAGAAATAGAAAAGATTGAGAACAATTGGGATTCAACTTTTGGGAATAAGGGAAACAGATTGTATGAACTTGGGAAATTACTAGAGTTTAATTCAAAACAACAAAAAGATTGTTTTGAGAGAGCCGTGCATTATTATTCAAACTCTAAAAGCGAGGCTTGTTACTGCAATTTGGCCCATTGTTATTTCTTGCTTGCAAGAATCTACGAAATTAATCCAGAAGAATATTTTCGCAGAAGCATAGAATATCATATTAAAGGAAGTAAAAGTAAAATATATCAACATGAAGAATTTTACAAATTCTATACTGTGGATGACAATAATATAGATTCTATTTTACAAAAAATAAGGCTGACAAAGCCCTCTTCTTTTAATGACCCGACAGATTGTCCAATCGCCCAAGAGGGACTGCCTGGTGATATTTTCCCAAATAAAGCTGTTTTTGATGGATTAAGAGTATGTAGTTTCGGCCATGTCAAAGGCAAAGAATGGGCATGGGAAGATAGCAAAAAATGGGCTTATTACGGAGATAGCGGTAAAGGAATTTGCATCCGTTATCGTTTTTTTGATAATACGATTCAGAAGAGTCTAAGTGACAATTTTGTCTTCAAAAAAGTAGAGTATAAAGAGTCTTTTGATTTTAATAGGGGCATTGTTGCTGATGGTTTTTTGTCCAAAACAAAATGTTACGAAGAAGAAAATGAATGGAGAATCGTGTGGTATGACCGAAATTATAAAGAAACAAATCTCTGTGTCGATGAAAATGGCAATGTTTATTTGCCAATAGGCAGAGA
>DBXF01000025.1:0-44249 GCA_002309295.1 Bacteroidales bacterium UBA1219
GTCAACAATTGATTCAACGAAGAAAGTATGCACCAAGGGAACAAGATATGATGCACAATATGCCACTCTTAATACACTGACAAATAATTAATTCTAACAATTATAAGTATTTATGCCTCACCTCCTCTACAAAACCCAAGGCACATGCTCGCAGTTTATCTCCCCCCTCAAGAAAAATCACCCTTTATCCCAAAAACCATGTCCGAACTTAAGGTAATTCCCGTCTCCGCCGCCGTTATCCGCGACAGTCAAGGCCGTATCTTCGCCACGCAGCGTGGCTACGGCGATTGGAAAGGGTGGTGGGAGTTCCCCGGTGGCAAGATAGAGCCCGGCGAGACTCCCGAGCAGGCCCTGCGCCGCGAGATACTCGAGGAGCTGGATGTGGAAATACGTGTGGGTGAGCATCTTGTAACCGTGGAGTACGACTACCCTGCGTTCCACCTCACCATGCACTGCTACCTCTGCACCATCGAGAGCGGTGCCATCACGCTGAAAGAACACGCCTCCGCCCGCTGGCTCGCCCCCAACGAACTGGACAGCGTGCAATGGCTCCCCGCAGACCTTGAATTAGTTTGCAGTTTGCAACGTGGAGTTTGCAGTTAATTAACAATTTACAATTTACAATTTTTGTGCAAACCGAACACAGCAGCCAAATTTATTTGGATGATGTTGAGGTGCAGCCAAAAATCACGCATAAGCGAAGCGGTTGCGTAATGGATTTTAGTTTATAGTTTACAATTTATAATTTATAGTTGTTGCGAAGCTTTCGCCGTAGGCGAACAAATTTACAAGATTTACAAGATCTCGTGAGCCGAAGGCGAGCAGGAGAAAAAAAAGATTAAATGATTAATAGACATCTTCACACCTTAACATACAAATTACCAATTCCACTTTGGGGCGTGAATTGAGTTTTTTTACACTTATAGCCCAAAACTTTGCAAATTTTTCTTCTGCCGTAAAAACAATTGATATGAAACGTTAGAACAATAAAGTGAACACACATGCGTTTTAAGTATAATTGAGTAAACAAATACCAATCAATATTAACCATAAGAGTCAACCTTTGTAGGAAATAACACATATTCACACCTTCACATCTTAACGCCTTCACCTACTTATTAACTCAAAACTGCAAACTCCAAACTCAAAACTCAAATGGACACCATGTCACAAGAGCAGCGTCATCGCTGCATGTCGAAGATACACAGCCGCAACACCAAGCCTGAGCTGAAGGTACGGCGTTGGCTGTGGAGTCACGGCTACCGTTACCGTCTGTGCGTGAAGTCGGTCCCCGGCAGTCCCGACATAGTGATGCGTCCCTACCGCACCGCCATTTTTGTCAACGGATGTTTCTGGCATGGACACGATGTCGAGTTGAAAATTGAAAATGGAAAGTTGAAATGTAGGGACGCAGAGCCTGCGTCCGATTCTGTTCCAGAAACGTATCAGATTATCGACTCCGCTTGTTGTAAGATTCCGAAGAGCAACCGCGGTTTTTGGGTGGAGAAGATCCGTCGCAACCAGCAGCGCGACGAGCGTAACTATCAGATTCTAAAGGATAACGGCTGGCAGGTGATAGTGATATGGGAGTGTGAGCTCAAACCCTCGCTTATCGAGCATACCATGCGTGCGGTGGAGCTGCGGCTCAACCAGTGTTTCCTCGATATCCACAGCCGTAAGGTGCGCGCCTACGCCCCCGACACTCCCGACGCAATGCCACTGGCCGCCGAGGACACTGCAGATTATGGCAAAAACAACGAACTATAGGCGTTCGTGCAATATATATAGCAAACCAACCGAAGAACGACCAATATATAACATACTACAATAAAACGAACATGGAAGACATTATCATTTTGGCGGCTGTGATAGCCGTACAGCTGGCAATAGCCCTGATTTGCGGACACTTGGCCCATAGCCGCGGACATTCGTTCTGGCTGTGGACGGCCATCTCCGCCGTTATCGTCCCCTCGCTTTTCGCAATACCCATAGTGTTGGTTTATTGCCGTAGGGATAATAATGATATCGTTCCGTAATGCTTTATTTTATAGGCGTTTGCGTGACTTTTTAAAAATTATTGTTGAAAAAAAACGCAATTTTAACAAATCGAATGAAATAAAATTCGTAACTTTGCAAATAGATTTTTAAGAGAGCCGAAAAACCGGGACTGCGGCACATTTAAAAATCAACTTGTCTGAAATTATAAAAATAAAAAGTCCCACAAAAGTTGCGCCCGACACGTATCAGGGATTAAGAAATGGAAGAAAATACTAATGTTCCCGTACAAGAAGCTCCGAAAAAAGGTGGCGGACTTGTAATTGCCGGTTTTATTATGGCAATTCTGTCAATGCTCATTTGCTGGTTTTGGTGGTCTGTATTCGTGCTTTGGATACCAACAACTTTAGCATTGATATTCTGCATTATAGGCCTTGTTAAAAAGCAGAAAAAGGTTTTGGCTATCTTAGGCATAGTTCTTTCCGTGGTGAGCTGGATAATCTATTACTGCATTATATACTCGGCTGCATCTAATGTTGCTTCTCTCTATTAAAATAATAGATTACATAACGAAAAAGTGCAATTCCCAAAAGGGATTGCACTTTTTTTTATTTTTTCAAGCGGTTGTAAATCAGTAATTTCGTGCAATAACTCCGCTATGTCGCAAAAAAATCGTATCTTTGCACCATTAACCATTACAAAACATTTATGGAAATAGCTTTGCTTGGCTACGGCAAAATGGGTAAAGAAATAGCTGCCGTGGCCGAAGAACGCGGACACGAAATCTCCGTAACCATCGACAGCGAGGCCGACTGGATGGAAAAAATCGACGACCTGCGCCACTGCGACGTGGCCATCGACTTCTCCACTCCCGACACCGCCGTGGATAACATCATGAAATGCTTCAACATCGGCATGCCTATCGTTGTGGGCACCACCGGCTGGTACGACCAGCTGGAGAGCGTGGTCCACGACTGCCGCCAGCGCGACAACGCCGCCCTTTTCGTGGCCTCCAATTTCAGCATCGGGGTGAATATCCTCTTCCACCTCAACCGCCGTCTGGCCGAGGTGATGAACAACCATCCCGAATACAACGTGCGTATCGACGAGACTCACCACATCCACAAGCTCGACGCCCCCAGCGGCACTGCCATCACCCTCGCCGAAGGCATCATCGACAACCTCGACGCCAAAGAGGGCTGGGAACTCGACAGCGACGACCCCGAAGAGGTGAACATCGTGGCTCACCGCGAAGGCGAAGTGCCTGGCATACATCAGGTTACCTACGAGAGTGACATCGACCTGCTCTCCATACGCCACGAGGCCAAGTCGCGCAAAGGCTTCGCCCTCGGTGCAGTGGTGGCCGCCGAATTCCTCGAAGGCAAGAAAGGCTACTTCACCATGGAGGACTTGCTTAACTTGTAGATTCTTAAACCGTTATCCGCCGTGAAAAACAACAACCCGCTGCGCCGTCGTGGCATTGTGTTGCCGGTGTCGACCATAGTGATGCTGGCATTGATGTTTGTGGTGTCGCTGGTGGGTATAGTGGGTTTTTCGCCCGCCGAGGCCTTGGATTATCTCTGGCAGGGTGTCGGTGGCGGCGATACCAACGTGATATACTGGAACTTGCGTCTGCCGCGCATAGTGCTGTGCGTGCTTATCGGCGCGGTGCTCTCGGTGTCGGGAGCCACCTATCAGGCGGTGTTCCGCAACCCCCTCACCGACCCGTATGTGCTGGGTATCTCGTCGGGAGCCTCGCTGGGAGCGGCGGTGGCGATTTTGCTCGGACTCGAGAGCTCCTTTTTCGGTGTCGGCCTGATGGCCCTCGGCACCGCCCTCATCACTGTGCTTTTGATTTACAAGATAGCCTCCATAGGCAACCGTATGCACACTGCAACGCTCTTGCTCACAGGCGTTTGCTTCACCTTTCTGGCCACGGCCGTTGTGTCGTTCCTTATGGTGATAAATCAGGACAAGATGGACAGGATAATTTTCTGGACCATGGGCAGTTTCTCCACCGTGGCGTGGAGCGACGTGCTGATATTGCTCCCCGTGGCAGTGCTGGGCATCGCCGTGGTGCTTTTCCACAGCCGCGACCTCAACCTGCTGCTCGTGGGCAGCGAAACGGCCAAAAGTCTGGGCGTGGAGGTGGAGCGTGTGAAAAAGACACTCCTTTTCTGCACCACACTGATGGTGGCTTTCGCGGTGTCGGCCTGCGGCGTTATCGGCTTTGTGGGACTCGTGGTGCCGCATTGCGTGCGTCTGCTGGTCGGCTCCGACAACCGTCTGATAATACCTTATTCCGTCGTTTCCGGCGGCATTTTCCTGCTGCTTTGCGACACGCTGGCGCGGACGGTGCTGATGCCCTCCGAAATCCCTGTGGGCAGTGTAACGGCACTTGTCGGCGCACCGATGTTCATATACCTGCTTTACAAATCCAAAAAACGTCTCTGATATGCTGAAAGTGAAGAATTTATCCTACGCCTTCGGGCCGAAGCAGGTGCTCAGCGATATCAGTCTCGACATTGCTGAAGGCAGTTTCTACGCCGTGATGGGTGCCAACGGCTGCGGCAAGACAACCCTGCTGCGCTGTATGGACAACCTGTTGGAGATACCTGCCGACACTGTGTTCCTTGGCGGGAAGGACATCACCGCCTACACCAGCCGGCAACGGGCCATGCAGGTGGCTTACGTGGCGCAACGGCCCACCTCCGACGTGGATTTCTCGGCTTTCGAGATAGTGCTGATGGGACGCAACCCGTATCAGCGACACCTGCAGAACGAGTCGCAGCACGACTGGGACATTGTGGAGCAGTGCATGCGGATGACCAACACATGGCACCTGCGTTTCTCCACCCTTGCGCAGATGAGTGGGGGAGAAGTGCAGCGGGTGATGATAGCCCGTGCGCTGGCACAGCAAACGCCCGTTTTGCTCCTCGACGAGCCCCTCGCCAACCTCGACATCTCGCACCAACTCGAAATTCTCGGCATACTCACCAAGATAAACCGCGAGCAGGGCAAAACCATAGTGCTTATCATCCACGACCTTAATATGGCACTGCATTACTGTCCTAAGCTGATTTTGCTCCACGACCGGCATGTGGCCTTTTGTGGGGACACCGCCGACGGACTTACCGAGGAGAATATCGCCCAAGTGTTCGGCATCAACCCCAAAATTGAAACGATAGAGGGGAGAAAATACGTGTTAGTTGAAAATTGAAAGTTGAAAGTTAAGAGTTTACAGTTTATAATTTACAATTAATAGTTATTGCGAAGCTTTCGCCGAAGGCGAAATAAATTTACAAGATTTACAAGATCTCGCGAAGCGAAGCTGAGCAGGAGAAAAAAAGTTGAAATGATCTATTGACATATTAATCACAAATCACTAAACAAATGAAAAAAATATTTGCCTTTTTCGCAGTTATGGCCGCAGTTTCGGTGCAGACGGCCTTTTCGCAGGATATAACACTGACTTTCACCGGTGCCCGAACCGACGGCGCTTACGTCGTTCTCGACTCGGTGCAGGTGCAGAACATCTCCCGCTCGTGGACCGAGACAGTCGTCTATCCCGACACAATGCTGACTTTTCCGCAACCTGTCACAGGCATTGCCAATGTGCAGGGCTTTGCCGCCAGTCTCTCGGCCTATCCCAACCCCTTCAACGGCGCCACCAACGTGGCTGTAACCCTGCCGCAGAGCAGTAACGCAGTGGTGCAGGTCTTCAACCTTGCCGGACAGAAAATTGTTGAGCAAACCATGGCTCTCCAAGCAGGGAACAACCTGCTTGAAGTGTGTCTGCAAGAGCCTCAGGTTCATATCCTTGCGGTAACCACCCCGCAGGGACGCAGCACCATAAAGCTGATAAACAGCCGTCAAGGCTCGGAAAATGCCGTTCTGAGTCGCGGCGCCGGCGTTGTTATCGACAAACTGCAGTCGACACAGACTTTCCAATTTGGCGACACGCTGCAAATTGTGGGCTTCACATCGCAGTTGAACACCATCACTCAAAGCAGGATGCTGTCGCAATCTCCTGCCGCAAGTGCAAATATTACCTTGCTTTTTGACACCATACCAGAAAGAGGAGTCTTGCCTGGTTCGTTCTCCGTGTCGGCCGACGAAGAGGTGCATTTCGCCAAAGGCAACTTGCAATACTCCGCTACAGGCACCCATGCTGTGGCAGGCGGCGGCATAGCCCCCGGCACATGGCGTTTCGCTCCACACCAGTGGGACACTATCGGCGCAGCAAACAGAAACATATCAAGCACCTACACCGGATGGATCGACCTTTTTGGCTGGGGCACAAGCGGTTATCACAATACAAACGACCCCTACAACACCTTCTACCAGCCTTATAGTACCGGTAATTACACACAAATTGTAAATGCAACCTTCAACTACTACGGTTACGGACCTTCCACCAATATGCAGGATACCCATTTCGTTGGTACAAGCGCCTACTACGACTGGGGTATTTACAATGCCATCTCCAACGGCGGCAACGAGCCCGGACTGTGGCGCACCCTTACGCAAACGGAGTGGGCGTATCTTTTGGAGAGCCGTACCACTACTTCGGGAGTGCGTTTTGCCAAAGCAACAGTAAACGGAGTGAAAGGCGTAATCATTACCCCCGACAACTGGACCACAGCCACCTACCCTTTGGATAGTGTCAACATAACAACTATTTCATTTACTGCCAATGTGATATCGGCGGCGCAGTGGACTTCGACATTGGAGAGTGCCGGTTGTGTGTTCCTTCCCATGGCAGGTTCGCGTACCAGCTTTTCCGTTATTAACGTTAACGTAAGGGGCGATTATTGGGCTTCTACATGTTGGAATGCCGCGGTGGCTAATGGTATAAGTTTCCAAAGAAATACCTGCTCCTTCTCCTACTATAGCGGCAATGCCCGCTATTATGGACACTCGGTGCGCCTTGTTACAAATAACAAAAAATAGGGAACAAAGAGACTTTCAGATTGTCTAAAAATCAGAGGACTGTGAATTGTGATCAGTGAACTGAAATGGTCGCAGGGCATTAGTCCTTAGACTTTTGACCTTTGACAAATCAATTTCCGACTTCCGAGCTACCTTCTCTGTCGTAGTATTTCGTATAGGAACACTCCTGTGGCCACGGAGACGTTGAGCGACTGCACCTCTCCCACGATAGGCAGTTTGGCGCGGTGGTCGCTGATTTTTAGGTATTCGTTGGAGACGCCCGTCTCTTCGGCACCCATTATAAGCAGGGTGGGCTTGCGGAAATCCACATCGGTGTATAGGTCGTTGCCTTTCTCGGTGGCGGAGCACACCTGCAGTCCCGACTGTTTGGCGTAGTTTATCACCGTTTTCAGGTTGTCCTCGCGGCACACTGGTATCCGCAGCAGAGCCCCCGACGAGGTTTTGATGGCGTCCTCGTTTATCTGTGCGCTGCCGTGGGCGGGGATGATAATGGCGTCCACGCCCGTGCATTCTGCTGTGCGTGCTATGGCGCCGAGGTTACGCACGTCGGTAACGCGGTCGAGCATAAGCAGCATGGGGGTGCGTCCCTGCTCGAAAAGCAGCGGCACTATGTCGTAGATACTCTGGTATTCGATGGGCGAGATAAGTGCCACCACGCCTTGGTGGTTGGCGTCGCGCACGGTGCGGTTGAGTTTCTCCACGGGCACGAACTGGAAGGTGAGTCCGGCCTCGCGTATCTTCGAGCGTAGCTCGCTAATAAGCGCACCCGAAAGCCCGTTCTGCAAAAGGATTTTGTCTATCTGTTTGCCCGATTCTATGGCCTCCATCACGGGACGTATGCCGTACACGGTCTGTTGTTTACTGCTCTTTGCTTTGTCCATCTTTCATCAATATTTTGCGGTCGGCCATGCGGGCCAGTTCCTCGTTGTGGGTAACTATAATGAATGTCTGGTTGTACTGTTTGCGGAGGTCGAAAAACAGCTGGTGCAACTCTTTGGCGTTGGCGGAGTCGAGGTTGCCCGAAGGCTCGTCGGCCAATATCACCGAGGGACGGTTTATCAGCGCCCTTGCCACCGCCACACGTTGCTGTTCGCCGCCCGAAAGCTCGGAGGGCTTGTGCTGGGCGCGGTCGGTAAGTTTCAGGAACTCAAGCAGCTGCATGGCATCGGGAGTGGCCTCTTTCAGGCTACGGCCCTGTATCAGCGCGGGCATGCAGATGTTTTCGAGGGCGGTGAACTCGGGCAGCAGGTGGTGGAACTGGAACACGAACCCGATGTTGCGGTTGCGGAAACGCGCCAGCTCGTTGCCCGAGAGGCGGCTTACGTCGGTGCCGCCGATGGTTACGGTGCCTTTGTCGGCCTTTTCCAGTGTGCCGATGATTTGCAGCAGGGTAGTCTTGCCGGCTCCCGACGCACCAACTATCGACACCACCTCGCCTTCGGCCACACGCAGGTTGATGCCCTTCAGCACCTCCAAAGTGCCGTACGATTTATGTATATTCTCGACCTTGATCATCTTTTTTAAATTCGGAGTTCGGAACTCGGAGTTCGGAACTGATTATTACTAATTGATTATTGCAAATCACAAATTACTGACCAGTACGGGCGAAAAATTTTTCGCTTCTGCTGACAACTGACTACTGCCCACTGACCACTAATTTTCCATTCAGAAAGACTTTTTCCACTTTGTTGCTGCCGTAGGCGTAGGGCATAAACTCGTAGGTGGGTATCGGTTTGGTGATGAAGAAGTTGGCTTTCTTGCCGACGGCTATGCTGCCCAGTTGGTCCACCACGTCCATGGCGTAGGCGCTGTTGATGGTGGTGGCGTTGATAGCCTCTTCGGGGAGCATGCGGTAGTTTACGCAGGCCATGCTCAGTATCAGCTGCATATTACCCGAGGGCGACGAGCCTGGGTTGCAGTCGCTGGCCATTGCCACAGGCAGTCCGGCATCCATCATCTTACGCACGGGGGCGTGCACCATGTTGAGGAAAAAGGCGGCACCCGGCAGCACAGTAGGCATTGTGGCGGAGCCGAGGAGAGCCTCTATCTCTGCGTCGCCGGTATATTCGAGGTGGTCGCAGCTGAGGGCGTTGTGGCGCACGGCGCACTGTATGCCGCCGCTGTATGCCAGCTCGTTGGCGTGAATCTTGGCGCGGAGGCTGTATTTGGCTCCGGCTTCGAGCATGCGGTCGGTGTCCTCCACGGTGAAAAAGCCTTGGTCGCAGAACACGTCGATAAAGTCGGCCAGACCTTCGGCGGCGGCCTGCGGTATCATCTCGTTTATCACAAGGTCAACAAAAGCCTCCTGCCGTCCGCGGTATTCCATGGGTATGCCGTGTGCGCCCAGCAGTGTGGATTTTATGGTGAGGGGCGAAGTCTCTTTGATACGACGTATAACGCGCAGCATTTTCATCTCCGCCTCGGTGGTCATGCCGTAGCCGCTTTTTATCTCCACGGCGCCCGTGCCGTAGGCCGTCATCTCGTCGAGACGTTGCATGGCGTCGTCGAAAAGCTGTTGTTCCGAGGCCTCCTGCACACGTTTGGCGCTGTTTAGGATGCCTCCGCCGCGTTTGGCAATCTCCTCGTAGGAGAGGCCGCGAATCTTGTCGCAATACTCTATTTCGCGGCTACCGGCGTAAACGAGGTGGGTGTGCGAGTCGCAGAACGTGGGGAACACCATGCGTCCGGTGGCGTCGTATTCCTTGTCGTAAGAGCCTTCGGACAGGTCCTTCATCTCGCCGAAGGATGATATTTTGCCGTCCTCAACTATGAGGTATGCGTTTTTTATGGTGTCGATTTTGGCCATGTCGGCACCTTTCACCATGGTGCGCGGCGTGCGTTCCACCTGCACCAGCTCTTTTATGTTGCGTATCAGTGTTTTCATCGGATGAAATTGGGTTTTGCAAATGTGTAATTAATTATAACGCCGTTTGTAGCGGAATATTGTGTGGGGGAGGGGATGCCACCGATTTTTGCCAACAATGTGTAATAAAAAAACGCAACCGATTGAAATTCAGTTGCGTCGTATTGTGGTGTTATAAAGGCGATGCCCTCGAGTATCTTATTCTTTCTTTTCTGGTCCTTCGTCCTCGAACGGAAGTGCATCGAGGTACCTGTCGAAGTCGCTCTGGAACAGACGGTCCTGAACAATGCGGTATTTCTCGAATTCCGTTTCGGCATGAAGCACAGCCTCTTCGTGGCTCACACTCCCCGCATTGTCGAGCAGCGGACGCTCATCGCTGGTAAGATAGGCGTCGATACGTTTCGCCCAGTCTTCCATCGTCATGGGGATGTGTCTCTTGGCACGTGTCTCGGCAAACTCCAACACTGCAGTAACGATGCGCCCCATGTCTTCCAGTTCCATCTGTTTCAGGTAGTTTTTTGCAACCGTCACATCGGTTTTCACTATTTTTCCGTCGGGGGCGTTCTCCCAAGTGGTCAGTCCCATGTGTTCCTTTTCGGCATCGGCACGGTCAATTATCAGTTCTGCCGCCGTGCGGCCGTGGACGGCGTAATGCATCTTGTTCTGCACCATTTTGAAGAACAGCCTTGTGGTCGGGGCATCGCGGTTGTAGTCGATGGCAGTGGAGTAGATGTCGGTAAGTTTCTGGTAGAAACGACGTTCGCTCAGACGAATCTCCCTTATTTCGGCCAACAGGTGTTCGAAATAGTCTTCCCCCAGAAAAGAGCCGTTCTCCATACGTTTTTTGTCGAGCACGTAGCCGCGTATGGCAAATTGGCGAAGCACGCTGGTGGCCCATTGACGGAACTGTGTGGCACGAACGGAGTTTACACGATATCCAACGGCGATGATGGCATCGAGGTTGTAGAATTGCAACGTGCGATTGACCTCCCTGTCTCCTTCGCGACGAACTACCGAGATTTCCTCGGAAGTTGCCATTTTCTTTAATTCCCCGCTTTCATAGATGTTTTTCAAATGAAGCCCGATGTTGTCCACAGAACAATCGAAAAGCATACCCATCGCCTTCTGCGTACACCACACGTTTTCGTCTTTGTAGTACACCTCAATGCCCTGTTCCTTGTTCTCTATCTGGAAAATCAGGAATTCCGCTGTGCTGTTTCTTATCAGATGTTTCTCTGCCATAGTGTTTCCGTTAGTTAATTGAAAGCCACATAAATACTTTTATTATAACGCCGTTTGTGGCGTAATATTGTGTGGGGGAGGGGAGAAGTTGTTTCTTGGGGATTGAGCCACGTTTTGACGAAATAATTGCCCCAAAGACATCATTTTGAGGGTCGGGAAAAACACTTATCCTTTGTTCGGCGACTATTTTCGACCACTAACGGTTAATCTCAATTTTTTTTAGTAAATTTGCATCACATAATAATTATAATTACACTGGGTTAATTATATGCTATTCAACACTATAGAGTTCATGCTGTTCTTTCCCTTGGTGACGTTGCTGTTCTACCTGCTTCCTCACCGCTGGAGATGGCTTATGCTGCTTGCGGCCAGCTGTGTGTTCTATATGTGGTTTATTCCGAAGTATATTTTTATTCTGCTGATAACTATTGTCATCGACTACAGCGCGGGCCTTTTGATGGAACGCTGGGAGGGTGATAGGCGGCGACGGCGGTGGTGCCTGGTGGTCAGCGTGGTATCTACCTGTGTGGTGTTGTTTATATTCAAATACTTGAATTTCTGCAGTGCCCAGCTGGTGGCTCTTGCGCAGACTCTCGGCTGGAGCCATCCGTCGCGGGTGCTGAGCATCGCTTTGCCCATAGGATTGTCGTTTCACACTTTCCAGAGTCTTAGCTATGTCATCGAGGTGTACCGTGGTAACCAGCGTGCCGAACGCCATTTCGGATATTATGCCTTGTATGTGATGTTCTATCCTCAGCTGGTTACCGGCCCCATAGAACGTCCCCAGGGACTTCTGCGCCAGCTGCACAGCGAACAGCGTCTCGAATATGACAACATCGCCAATGGACTGCGTCTGATACTCTTCGGCCTGTTCCTGAAAATGGTGGTTGCCGACAATATGGGTACTATGGTGGATGCCGTGTATGCCTCGCCCAATGACTACAGCAGGGCGGATATCCTGCTGGCGATGGTGCTTTACTCGTTCCAGATCTACGGCGATTTCTTCGGCTATTCGAGCATCGCCCTCGGCTGTGCTCTGGCCATGGGCATACGTCTTACCGACAACTTCCGCGCGCCCTATCTTAGCGGCAGCGTGCAGGAGTTCTGGCGTCGATGGCATATCTCCCTGTCGTCGTGGTTCCGCGACTATCTGTATATACCCCTCGGTGGCAACCGTGTGCGTCTGCCGCGCTGGATGCTCAACACTATGATTGTGTTTGTGGTATGCGGACTGTGGCACGGCGCCAACTGGACTTTCATGCTGTGGGGCGCCGCCTACGGCCTGCTGCTTATCGTAGGACGCGGATTGCGTCAGGTGCATCTCTTCGACCGCATAGATGGGCGATGGGGACGCTGGCTGGTGAGAGCCGGTGCCGTGCTGCGCACCTTCGTGGTGGTTACCCTGCTTTGGAGCATCTTCAGGGCACCGAATTTCGAATCGCTCGGCAATCTTTATTCGGCGTTGATACACGGCGGCGGCGAAGGACATCTGCATGCCAGTGTTGCTACCTGGGCGGCATTGGCGGCGTTCTGTCTGCTCGACATTGTTATACGTAATACCCGCTTCGACGCATGGTGCTCGAAACTGCCGTCGGTTGTACGATGGATTGTCTATGCCGTCATGATTTTCGCCATTGTCGTGTTCTCGTCGGTGGAGCAATATCCGTTTATCTATTTCCAATTCTGATTACAATAAATGATTATGAACCCGTCGTTAAAGAAATTAGCACTCAAATTCTTGCTGCTGGCCGCCGTGCTGGCGGTGCTGGATGTGGTGTACCGATACACTTTATACGAGCGCGACTTGAACGAGGGATGTACGCTGATGGAACGTTCTTTGAAACCAGTGGCCGAGGGTGCGGACATAGCTTATCTCGGCGAATCGTCGAACCACGCTGTGGCCGACGACGAGGACGACAAACGCTTTATAAGCGATATGTTACAGGACCTGCTGCCAAGTCACAAGGTGTGCAATATGGACAAGGATGCCTGCCATGCTGGCATCTATTACGACATATTGCGCAACATTCCCGACGAAAATCCCGTGCGTGTCGCCGTGGTTACGGTCAACCTGCGATCGTTCAGCGCCGAATGGATCTACTCCAGCCTCGAGGTGCCGTTGCAGAAAGAACAGGTGTTTATGCGTAAAGCCCCGGCGTTGTACAAGCGTATGCTGCTGGCGTTCAAAGGATATGCTCATTGGAACGAAGAAGAACGCAATGTCAAGGTAAGGCGCGCACTCAAGCGTCAGGCTTTTGACCCGGTGGCCGGTGTGCCATACCATACCGCAACCGAGTGGGACAGAGGTCTGGCCGATAGCCTGAATGCCGTCGGCACCGACGAGGCGACGGTCTCTATGGCCACCCACTATGTGAAATGTTTCGCCTGTCGTATCGACGAAAACAACCCTCGTGTGCGCGACCTCGACTGCATTGTGCGTCTCTGCGAGCGTCGCCATTGGCAACCGGTGTTCCTTATCCTCCCCGACAACGAGGAGCAGATTGACGAGATGGTGGGGCATGGACTGGTGGAACTGCTGCACCGCAACGCCGCTTTTATAGTGCAACGCTATACACCCAAGGGAGTTACGGTGGTGAACTGTCAGGGCATGGTGGCCGACGCTGATTTCCGCGACCGCGATTACCCAACCGAACACTACCGCATGGCAGGTCGCCAAGCCATAGCCGAAGCACTGGCACAAGCCATTGAAAAACACTGAACAACGAAAAAATAAGGCCAAGCGCCGGGTGGGTTAGATACTCCCTGTCGGTCTGCCTTAGCCTCAATTTATTTTTGAAAAAAAATAACGCAACTAATTGAAAATCAGTTGCGTTTGTTGTCCTACCAGGATTCGAACCTAGACAAGCTGATCCAGAGTCAGATGTGCTACCGTTACACCATAGGACAATGGTCAAATCTCTTCCAGTTTTGAGGTTGCAAAAGTACACTTTTTTTTTGTTACAGCAAAATTTTATTTCAATATTTTGTTTAAAATGCGATAAAACAATATGTTACAAAACCAAAGAAAATCCTTCAACAGCCTATTTTTTATCCATTTGCACGGTTGCTTTATCACATTTTTGAAGTAAAATAATGTTTTTCTTTGCCGATACATTTTTTATTCGTACATTTGCATAACACAAAAAAAACATTTAACGATGCAAATAACTAAAACTCAGATAGAAATGGCGTTGTCGCACGTCGACGACCCCGATTTGGGACAAAACCTTGTCCACCTTGGAATGATTGAAAACATAGCCATAGACGGCCTTCGCGTGAGTTTCGACCTTGTGCTCACCACCCCCGCCTGTCCTATGCGCGCCAAAATGAGCAACGACTGCGTGGAGGCTATCCACAAATATGTGGACCCCGCCATCGAAGTTGTGGTGAACACCACCGCCCGTGTGCAGCCCGCCCCCGACAAAAATGCCATGTTCCCCAGTATCAAGAACGTGATAGTGGTGGCCTCCGGCAAAGGCGGCGTGGGCAAGTCCACCGTGGCCGTGAATCTGGCTGTGGCTCTGGCCAACACCGGCGCCAAAGTGGGGCTGATGGACGCCGATTTCTACGGACCTTCCATCCCTATCATGTTCGACATCAAGCGTCAGGACATACTTGGCGAGGAGCACGACGGCAAGATGTACATGCTGCCTTTCGAGAAATACAACGTCAAGCTGATGTCCGTGGGCTTTATGGTTGACCCCGACAAGGCTGTGGTGTGGCGCGGACCGATGGTCTCCGGTGCACTGAAACAGCTGCTCACCGAGACTTGGTGGGGCGAAATCGACTACCTTGTAGTGGATATGCCTCCGGGAACCGGCGATGTGCAACTCACTATTGCCCAGACCCTTCCCGTAACTGGTGCTATCATTGTAAGCACACCGCAGCGCGTGGCTTTGGCCGACGTGGTGCGCGGCGTTGAGATGTTCCAAAATCCCGACATCAGCATTCCGGTGCTTGGCTTTGTCGAAAATATGGCCTATTTCACCCCTGCCGAACTCCCCAACAACAAATACTACATCTTCGGCAAACAGGGCTGCCGCAAGATGTCGGAGGAGATGAACATACCACTGCTTGGCGAGATACCGCTGGTGCAGAGCATTGCTGAAAGCGGCGACAACGGCCGTCCCGTAACTCTGTTCAACGAAAACCCGACTCCCGAGAGCGACGCCTTCGCAGCCTTGGCCGAGAACGTGGCACAGCAGATTTCCTTGCTCCGTCACAAGAAATAAGTCGACGATATGGAAGAATTTCTTACGATAAGCTCCGAGACAAAACTTTTCCGCTTTGCACAAAGCTCGATAGTTTGTGTGGAGGCGGATGGCAATTACTGCACTTTCACCCTTTCCGACGCCTCGAAATACGAGTTTACAATGCAGATTGGAATGGTGGAAAAACTGATGTCATACCAGTTCAAAGAAAAAGGCGTGAATTTCATTCGCGTGGGACGCAGCCTTATAGTCAACCGCAATTTTATTCAAAGTATAGAACCTGCAAAGAAATCACTTGTTATGTTCTGCGGCTCCAATAGCACTGGAAACGAGCTGTTTGTTTATAAAAACGATGACAATAGTGTGTTGAAAGAAAAAGACGCCATAAAAAAGAGAATGCCTCAGGACTATACGGTTAAAAACGAATTCAGGACCATAAAACTGTCGGCATCCACCGATTCTTTGAAGGAATTAAAAGAAGAACTTGAGAAAAACTTTATGCTATGAATGACACATTCAACGACGACCAAATACGTGTTATTGGCCAAAAGCCCACTATGACACCAAAAAAGAAACGCACACTTATTTTGATAGGCGTGGTGTTGGCAATTGTACTGCTTGTTGTGATATTGTTTCTTGTACTTCGACAGAACGACAAAACCAATGAGATAGCGCAAAATACCGAAAACCAGACCGCTAGTCAGGTAAGTGCCGACGAACCGCAAGAACAGGTGAATGAAGCCGCTGTAACTACTTCCATTATTAATGGGACTAATCAGAAACCCCTTACAGTTAGCGACACTACTGTTAACGGCGTCAAACTCAGGCGGTTTATTCCCGGCAATGTATCCGTAGAACTGAGTATGTACGACACTACCCTGGTTAACGATTCGTCAATTGTCTTTCTTACACAGGCCGCCAATGTCCGTGGCGACAACCACAATATTATCGGCGATTTTGTGTATAAGGGAAAACCGATGGCAAAAGGGGCTCCCAAGTCGGCAAAAGGTTTTTGTGCAATAATAGGACAGAGCGTGGTTCTCGGCAAGGACGACACCACCACTACTCCATATCTCGAATCTGCAAAAAAACAAAATGGATACTTTTTTAGGCAGACAATATATGTAAAAGGTGGTGAAGCAATGACATTCACCGACGAAGCAAAGTCTTATCGTCGTGCCATTTGTTCGCTGAACAAGAAAACCAACATGTTGCTGGTAATCGAATCGGTGGACAAGGTGAGCATGCAGGAATTTGCCAACGCACTTTCAAATCATCAAGTGGTTAATGCTGTGGGACTTATGGGTAGCTTTATCCTCGACGAGTGGTATCGCAAGGACAATGGCGAAATAGTAACACTTTATACAAACAACAACCCTGCCCATCCCAACCGCAACTACTTGATTTTCCGAGCAAAATAGCACATTTTTCGCAGTCTTTTACCCGAAATGGCCTTTTTTTGAAAAAAAGTGTATATTTGCAGAGACAAAATTAGCGATAAAGCGATGGAAAAAATACACAACATTGTATTACCAATACGGAATTTGAAACAATAAAATTTGCTACAAATCGTTATTCAAAAACAGTAAAACCAACAAAAACATAATATTATGAAGAAAACTCTTTTTGCAATTATGATTGCCTTTTTCGCCGGTGCTGTGGCACAGACTTCGGTGTATGACTTCCAAGCTGTAAACGCCGACGGCCAAACCGTTTCGCTGTCGCAGTACAGAGGCAAGGTGCTGCTTATAGTAAATTCCGCCACCGAGTGCGGTTTCACCCCGCAGTATTCCGAACTGGAATATATTTTTGAAGCCTATGGCGGACAAGGTTTCGAGATTCTCGATTTCCCCTGCAACCAGTTTGGCGGCCAGGCTCCCGGAACTATTAACGAAATCCGCAACTTCTGCACACGTTACAACGTTACTTTCACGCAGTTCGACAAAGTGGAAGTTAATGGCAAAAACGCACATCCATTATTCACCTACCTGAAAAAACAGCAGGGCTTCAAGGGCTTCGACAAGGAAAATCCCGTGAGTCCCCAAATGGACAAGATGTTGCAGAAACAGCATCCCGACTATAAGAAGACTTCCGATATTAAATGGAATTTCACCAAATTCCTTGTCGACCAAAACGGCAATGTGGTGGCACGTTTCGAGCCTACTGCCGAGATCGACAAAATTGCCGCGGCAATAGAGGAACTGCTCAGCAAATAAATTCTTGTAGCTTCCCCGACGGGCCTTACAATTCGTCGGAATGGGTTATCAGCAATACAATGCGGTTTTGAGCCAACTCTTCGAGTCTGGCGTTGAATTCTTGCGTGGATTTGGCGTCCATCCAGCTTGTGGGCTCGTCGAGCACAAGTATGGGGGCATGCGAGTATAGAGCACGTGCCAGTGCCAGACGTTGCCATTGACCCATGCTTAGGTCTTCGCTGTTCGAAAAATATTTGCCCAGACGTGTGTCGTAGTCGTGCGGCAGATGTCTTACAAACCGGTCGGCGGAGCTGGTTTCGGCCGACTGCCTGATGCGTTCCTCGTCAAGCATATCTATTTCGCCAAGCTGTATGTTCTCCTTCACAGTGAAATTGTAGCGGATAAAGTCCTGAAAAATAACGCTGATGTTCTTGCGTAGCTCAAACAGGTCGAACTCGCGTATGTTGGTGCCGTCGATGTAGATGCCGCCCTCGTTGCAGTCGTAGAGGCGGAACAGCAGCTTTATCAGCGTGGTTTTGCCGAATCCGTTCTCGCCGCGTATCTGCGTTACGGTGTCGGGTTTTACTGTGAGACAGAAATTCTCCAATACGTTTTTGTAACCGTCGGGATATGAAAAAGTTACGTTGCGGAACTCGATGCCGTGCAGTATTTTTTGCGGGAAGGGCTTGGGGTTGGCGGGGGTAACGATGTTGGGCTTCAGTTTCAGGAATTCGAACAAGTTGCGGATAAACAATTTATTGTCGTAAAGTCCTGTAATGCCGTTGATTAAACTTTCCATATACGACTGTCCGCGACGGAAGGCCTCGAACAGCATCACAAAACTGCCTATGGTGATGGCTCCGCCCACGGTGCCGCGGATAAGCATAAACACTATGAAGAATAGCGCCACGGTTTCGAAAATGATGGCCAACACATCGAGTACCGAAAGCCGCATGTTTATTCTAACCACCTGCGAACGAATGATTTTGCGCAGACGGTTGAATTTGTTGCGGAAATATCCCGCAAGGCCGAAAGTGCGTATCTCTTTGGCCGACACTCGGTTGGTGAGCAAGGCCGAAAGATAGTTGGCCATTCGGAATAGTTGCGTGTGTTCTTTGTTCCAATAGTACAGCTTCCGCGATTTGTACAGTTTGACGATGAAATCGGGCAGACAGGCAAAAATCATCACTATAATTACCAGCCACGAAAACGACGCCAGTATCACCACCGTTCCCGCAAGGGAGATAAGGCTGCCGATGATGGAGGTGAAACTGCCTAGAATCTGCATTGGACGGTACGAGGCTTCCTGCTGCGCGCGGTGGAAAGTGTCGTGGTATTCGGAGTTGTCGTAGTAGGCGAGGTCGAGCTCAGTGCTTTTCTGGTGCAGGCTGTTGCTGATGTAGTCGCTCAGTTTTTGTGTGAAGAAACTGTTCACCAGCTTTCCGGCTAGTGTCATAAGGCGGTTGAGCAGGAAAACACCGCAGAAAACGAGCACATATTTCAGCGCCTCTGCACTGTCGAAATGTCCGCCGGCGATGGACGTCGACACAGAATCGATAAGCAGTTTCAGGACGTACAGGTTTATCAACGGCAACACGCTCTGTATCACCGTGATGAGTAGCTTTGCGACGAATAGCTTGGGGTCGCAGCGATACATCATCACCAGCGAATCGCGGATGTTGGCGAGGTCGGCTTTCCAGTTGCTTTTCCTGTTCTCTTTCAATGCTTTACGACTATTAGATTATTAATTGCTGACTTTCTGCCATTGGTCGTTTTTGCCTAGCAACGGCACGCCTTTGTAGTAACGGACTTCGAGCACCTTGGCGGAAGTAAAGCCTTTTATTTTGATTTTGAACCACTTGCCGTCGTTGGGGTTGTATAAGTCGCCGTCAACCCACTCGTTGTCGTCGGCATCGTATTGTAGATTAAACAACACGGGCAGGTTGTCGGCTGTGCGGTTGCGCAACTTAGGGTCGGGGTTTTTGGTGTCGCGACGCGGAGTGCCGTCGGGGTTGTTGGGATTTTTCACCCACACCACCTTGCCGCAGTAGGTGCCGTTTTTGGCACGGAAAATCTGCAATTTCGACTCATCGCCAGTGTCTGGAGTCTTCATCAGATACACACCCACGATGGCATCGGCCTTGCTTTGCGCCTTAACGGAAAAAGTGGAGCACATCGCCGCCAGACAAATTATGAGGGTTGCTGTCTTTTTCATTATCAAGTAGTTGCGATGATTAGAAATTCTTTTGAAGTTCGTTTTTCAGGAATTCGAGGGCGGCGTCGAGGGGATTTTGTTTGGCGGAGTTCTCGAACACGGCGCCGGCGAGGCTCATGGGGTCGGAGCCTTCGGGCAGACGCACGGCGGCGGAGTTGATGAGGTTTATCATCTCTTCCTTGGCCTCCTTGATGCGGCTCCACGCCTCGGTGGAGACATACACCTGCTGTGAGAGGTTGTGCTCGAACTCGTCGCGTATGTTTTTGGTCATCACGCCTTGCAGCAGTTTTATGTCCATGCCGGGCTGGTAGCATCTGAGTACCAGACTGTTGGGTGAAATACGTTCCAAAAACAGAGCCAGACGCTCGTAAGCCTGCAAACGTATGGGATTCACAACTTTAAGAATTTCCGATTCTTGGATTTTCTTTAGCTCCAGAAGGGATTTCTTTTGCTCGTTTTCCACGAACTTTTTGATAATCAGATATGCCACTGCACCGACGATAGCGGCGGACAAGGTTGAAGAAATGATTACTGCAATTACTGTTGCCATATTTTTTTGTTTTTATGTTTATTGCTATTTTTTCAATGTGCAAAGATACGATTTTTATTCGAAATATCGAAAAGAAAAAAATTAAACAAAAGTCCCATAATGCAAATCCCCTGTAGTGGCGACAGATGTTATTGCTTGATTAACATGAATAAAAAAAATATTTTGTATTATTCGGTTTTTTTTTGTAAATTTGCAAATCGAAATAATTTAAAAACAGTTTTTTATGAAAAAAATATTGTCAATTTGTTGTTTGGTGGCATTAATGTCGTGTTCCATTCAGGTAACAGCCCAGGATTTTTCCGCAACCACACCCTCGAATCATATGTTGGACTACAAAATCACAAGCTCCACGTCCCCATACACTGTTATGGTGGTTGGAGGAAATAATATCACAGGCCACCTTATTATTCCCGATACGGTTTCATATAACGGAATCACATACGTGGTTGATGAAATCGACACAATGGCATTCGAATATGCCAATTACTCACAGTTGACCATTCCTCGCACCGTAACCAAGATACCATTTATCAGTTGTTTGTCTAATTTTTCGCTGATAAATTTCAATGTGGATACTGCCAACCCGCGCTTCAGATCGTATGAGGGGGTTCTGTATACACGAGATTTGGACACTCTTTGGGATTATCCCGCAGGCAACCCTGCTTCCCATTATGAGATACCAAACACTGTAACTAATATTGGAATAGGAGCGTTTTTTTACCGCCAACACATAGACCGCGCTGTTATCCCAAATTCTGTGCGGACAATAGAAAATTATGCTTTCACTGGTACTTTTATAAAAACCTTGATAATCGGTGCATCGGTGGATACGCTAAAACATTTCTCTTTTGGCCAAACCGACTCCCTTTCCGATATTATATGCCTGTCATCAAATCCTCCGGGAATAAATTATTACGCCTTTTTGTCATTTGAGCCCATGCAAAGAACATTTTACATTCCGTGTGGCAGCATGTCTGAATACAGAACAATGTTTTACAGAAATTTTATGTCTATGCCGTCACTTTATACGTTGGTGGAAGATTGTGACGAACACTCGATAACCATAGACCCCGATATTTATGGTGGCACTGTCACGGCAAGCACAAATTCGGCACGACTGGGCGACTCTGTAGCCATAACCATCACACCAAACCCCGGTATGAGTGCTTCGTTCCTTGCTGTTGTAAAAACCTCCGACCAATCGTATATCGTTGCACATAGCATAGATACTTTTATAATGCCTTCGTTCGATGTTACGATAACCGCTTTGTTTGCAGGAAACAACGGCATTTCAGAGGCACATAAAACCAATGCCAACATTTTTGGTCGTAATGGAAATATTGTTATCGAGGGCGCCGGCAACGAACGCGTTGTGATAACCGACATGCTCGGACGCATTATTTACAATAGCAAAGTTGGTGAAATGAAAGTCGTAGCGATGCCAAAGTCAGGCATTTATATAGTAAAAGTCGGAAACCAACAGGCTGTAAAAGTGCCGGTTGTGCGGTAGCCTTGGTGGCTGTTATTTTTGAATAATCTTTAGTCTAATTTAAGCACTGCAAGGAAAGCGCTTTGTGGCACCTCCACGTTGCCCACCTGACGCATACGTTTCTTGCCTTCTTTCTGTTTTTCAAGCAGTTTGCGCTTACGCGTGATGTCGCCGCCGTAGCACTTGGCGGTAACGTCCTTGCGCACGGCTTTCACCGTTTCGCGGGCTATTATCTTGCTTCCGATGGCGGCCTGTATTGCCACGTCGAACTGCTGGCGAGGAATGAGGTCTTTCAGTTTCTCGCACATGCGTCGTCCCAGCGGATAGGCGTTGTCCACGTGGGTTAGCGCCGAGAGGGCGTCCACGGGGTCGCCGTTGAGCAGTATCTCCAACTTGACGAGCTTGGAAGGCTGGTAGCCGCACTGGTAGTAGTCGAACGAGGCGTAGCCCTTGCTGATGCTTTTCAGCTTGTCGTAGAAATCGAACACCACTTCGCCCAAAGGCAGCTCGAAGGTGATTTCGATGCGGTCGGTGGTGAGGTAGACTTGGTTTTTCAGTATGCCGCGCTTGTCGATGCACAGCTTGATTATAGGCCCGATGTAGTCGGCTTTGGTGATAATCTGCGCTTTGATGTAAGGCTCTTCCACAAAGTCGATGTAGTTGGGTTCGGGCAGGCCGGAGGGGTTGAACACGTCAATCACGTCGCCGTTGGTGAGGTGTGCCTTGTACTGCACGTTGGGCACGGTGGTTATCACGTCCATATTGAACTCACGCTCAAGACGTTCCTGCACTATCTCCATGTGTAGCAGTCCGAGGAATCCGCAGCGGAAGCCGAAGCCCAGTGCCAGCGACGATTCCGGCTCGAAGGTGAGCGAGGCGTCGTTGAGCTGCAGTTTTTCGATGCTGGCGCGAAGCTCCTCGTAGTCGTCGCTATCCACGGGATACACGCCTGCAAACACCATCGGTTTCACTGCCTCGAAACCCTCTATGGCTTTGTCGCAGGGGTTTTGCACGTGGGTAATGGTGTCGCCAACCTGCACCTCTTTGGAGGTCTTGATTCCTGAAATGATATATCCCACGTCGCCGGCCGACAGTTGTTTGCGGGGCTCCATCTTCAGTTTCAGCACCCCTATCTCGTCGGCGTGGTATTCCTTCTGGGTGTTGACGAATTTCACGAAGTCGTTGGTGCGTATGGTGCCGTTCATGATGCGGAAATACGACACAATGCCGCGGAACGAGTTGAACACCGNNTCGAAGATGAGGGCTTGCAGCGGAGCATTGGGGTCGCCTTGGGGTGCGGGGATGCGGTCCACAATGGCGTCGAGCAGGTCTTCAACGCCGTAGCCCGTTTTTGCGCTTACGGGCAGTATGTCGTCGTGGCTGCAGCCGATGAGTTCCACAATCTGGTCGGAGACCTCTTCCACCATGGCGTTGTCGAGGTCTATCTTGTTGAGCACGGGTACTATCTCGAGGTCGTTGTCGAGGGCGAGGTATAGGTTGGAAATAGTTTGAGCCTGGATGCCCTGTGTGGCGTCGACCACAAGCAGTGCGCCTTCGCAGGCAGCTATGGAGCGGGACACTTCGTACGAAAAGTCCACGTGGCCAGGGGTGTCGATAAGGTTAAGGAGGTATTTCTGTCCGTCGCGCACATATTCCATCTGTATGGCATGGCTTTTGATGGTGATGCCACGTTCTTTCTCCAGATCCATGTCGTCGAGCACTTGGTCCTCCATATCGCGCTGCGACACCGTTTTGGTGACTTCGAGCAGACGGTCGGCGAGGGTGCTTTTGCCGTGGTCGATGTGGGCTATTATGCAGAAATTGCGTATATTGTTCATATTCAGTTATTACTTTGCAGTTTTGAGTTTGTAGTCAGCAGTTTTGTTATAATTATCAATTTTCAATCTTAAACTATCAATTTTCAATTTTCAACTTTCAATTTAAAAATCGTATTCGTATTCATCGGCCTGAAGGTCCTGCTGGTATTTGCTGCAGTCCATTTCCACGTCGATGCTGGCCGGACGGTCGAAATTGCCTTTGTAGAAATTTATCTTTGGATCTTCGTAAATCTTTTTCATATAGATACCAAAAACTGGCAAAGCGGCTGCGGCACCTTGTCCGTAGGTCATATTGTTGAAGTGTATG
This sequence comes from Bacteroidales bacterium UBA1219, assembly GCA_002309295.1. Lineage (GTDB taxonomy): Bacteria > Bacteroidota > Bacteroidia > Bacteroidales > P3 > UBA1219. The sequence goes on from DBXF01000025.1 coordinate 23,859, forward strand.
GAACGCATTTCGCCGCCAATCCACACTCCGGTTACGAGTTTCGGTGTCATGCCGATAAACCAGGCGTCGGAGTTGTTCTGTGTCGTACCTGTTTTACCGGCCACAGGCGTGGTGATGCCGTATTTGTAACGCAGACGTCCGCCGGTACCGCCGTCCACAACGCCTTTCATCAGTTCCACAGTAAGGAATGCCGTTTGAGGGTCGAGGGCTTCGTTGCGTTCGGGGGTGAAGGTGGCGAGCACCATGCCCTTGTTGTCTTCGATACGGGTGATGAAGATGGGTTCCACATATTCTCCGTGGTTCACAAAAGTGGCCATGGCGCCTACCATCTCGGAAACAGTGAGGTCAGGGGTGCCGAGACAGATGGCGGGAACGGCAGGGACGTCGCTCTTGATACCCATCTTACGCACAAGGGCTACTACTTCTTCGGGGTTGGTGTGGTATTTCATAAGGTATGCCGACACGTAGTTCACCGAGTTGGCTAGGGCCCATTTCAGGGTTACCATTTCGTCCTTGCGGGCGTCGGTGGAGTTGTGAGGACACCATAGCGACCCGTCGAAATTCTCGAAACATACCTCGGTGTTAGGTACTTGCGAGCAAGGGGTGAGGCCGTTCATCATGGCGCAGGCATACACGTAAGGTTTGAAAGTGGAGCCCACCTGACGCTGACTTTGCGTTACGTTGTCGTATTTGAAATAGCGATAGTTGATGCCGCCCACGTAGGCTTTCACATGGCCTGTGCCGGGTTCTACCGACATAAGTCCTGCGTTGAGGAACGACTTTAGATAAAGCAGCGAATCCCACGGACTCATTATTGTGTCCTTGTAACCTTTTGTGTTCCAAGCAAAGACACGCATTTTTACTTTTTGGTCGAAAGCCTTACGTATCTCTTTTTCCGACATGCCTTCTTCTCGCATATTCTGGTAGCGTTCGCTCTGACGCATGGCACTTGTCAGGTATGTATCTATCTGTTTTTGTGTCACTTTTACAAAAGGCGAATGGTTTTTGCGTCGGCTGAGTTCTTTGAAAAAGGCGGGCTGTATTTCTTTGCCCATGTGTTCGGCAACGGCTTCTTCGGCATAGCGTTGCATGCGCGAGTCGATGGTGGTGTAGATGCGCAGTCCGTCCTTGTGGACGTCGTAATAGTCGCCGTCGGGTTTTTTGTGGGATTTGCACCAGTCTTTCATGAAAGCGCGTATATATTCGCGGAAGTAGGTGGCGTTGCCCTCGTTGTGGGTCTGCGGCGAGTAGCGTTTCATGTCTATCGGCAAGGCCGAAAGGCTGTCGTATTGTTCTTGGGTAAGGTAGTCGTATTTGAGCATCTGCGAAAGCACGGTGTTGCGGCGGTTGAGGGAGTTTTCGGGATTGCGGACGGGGTTGTAGGTCGAAGGTGCTTTGAGCAGTCCCACAAGCACTGCGGCTTCTTCCACTTTGAGGTCGCTGGGGGCTTTGTCGAAGAAAGTCTTGGCGGCAGTTTTTATGCCAAAGGCGTTGCTGCCGAAATCCACGGTGTTGAGGTACATCGTAATTATCTCGTTTTTAGAGTAGTTGTGCTCCAGTTTGGCGGCCACTATCCATTCTTTGAATTTGGAGTATACGATGCCGAGTTTCGATTTCTTTTCGCGGGGGAAGAGGTTTTTTGCCAGCTGTTGTGTGATGGTGCTGCCGCCGCCCGAGCTGCTGCTGCCGCCGAGTATGGTCTTGGTGAGCACACGTCCCAAGCTGCGGATGTCGATGCCCGAATGGTCGTAGAAACGCACGTCCTCGGTGGCTATCAAGGCATTGATGACGTTGGGCGAGATTTCGTCGTAGGCCACATTGGAGCGGTTTTCCACACCGATGAAACCGAGAATTTCGCCGTCGCAGGAGATTACCTCGCTGGCAAGGTTGCTACGGGGGTTCTCCAGTTCCTCGAAAGAGGGCATAAAGCCCAGCCATCCCATCGAAAGGGCGAAGAAGAATATGAAAATGAAAAGCCACAGTCCTCCAAACACCCACCATAGGCGTTTGTACTTGAATGTGATTTTCGGAGTTTTCTTTTGGTTGCCTTTATTTTGTGCCATAGTGCTTTGTTTTTTTTATTTGGTTGCGTATTCAATAACGATGCCCACATCCTTGATGCCCACAATGTTGGTGTCGCGGGTGGCCTGTGCTATCGAGAAAGTGTATTTGCCCATGTCTGGGAAAATAACGTTTTTGCGCAGAAAATATCTATTGTCGATGTATTTGCCGGATTGCTTGCCGTACCACTGTCCGTCGGGGTTGGCAAGGGGACATTCCATGGTGTCCAAGGCTATGCCGCCGTCGGGGAAGGTGGTTTTTATAAAGAGGAAGGTGTTGGAGTATGGGTAGTCGTTGGTGTTGCGCAAGTCCACATAGAAATTGAACGTGTGCATTATGTCGTCCACATCCACGTTGAAGTGTTTTTCGTCGTACATGTTCCAGCCGTCCTCGTCAACATTGATGTGTTCCGAATAGTAAACATTGTTGTTGCAGGCGGTGAGTATGCAAAATGCGGCTGCGATGGCCGTCAGTGTAGCTCTTGTCATTGTTTTGGTTCGTTGTTGGACTTGTTATTATTGTTGTTTCTGTTGTTGTTTCTGTTATTGCGTCGGTTGTTCTGGTTGCGGTTGTTTTGGTTCCGGTGATTGTTGTTTTGATTTTGGTTTTGGTTCTGATTTTGATTGCGGTTGTTGTTGCGATTGTTGCGGTTGTTGTTTCTGTCGCGGTTGTCGGAGTTGTTTTGTTGGTCGTGGCTGCCGCTTTGCAGGGAGATGTCGTGGCTGTTGTCGGCCAGCATTTTCAGTTCGCGTTCGTATTCGGCGGTGTTTTGGTCTTCGATGATGGCGGTGCCCGAGGCCAGTTCTATCTTGTAGTCTTCGAGTTGTTCGGGATATTCCTGACGGCGGTTCATCTCTATCAGTTCCTTAACGGTTTTTGCCGGCAAGGCTATGAGTTCGTTCTCGCCTTCGTAGGCGTACCACATCACTCCGCGCAGCACGTCGGTTTTCTTGTACATTCCCAGTCCTTTCTTGGTGCGTATGGGGGTGTTGGCGGGCGGGAAGTCCTTCTGTGCATCGACATATACTTTGTATTCGAAGTTGAGGCAGCATTTCAGTTTGCCGCACTGTCCGGCGAGTTTCTGAGGGTTGGGCACTATCTGTTGTGCTTTGGCCACGCCTGTGGTTACGGACTGGAAGTTGGTGAGCCACGTGCTGCAGCACAGCTCGCGTCCGCAGGTGCCTATGCCGCCCACTTTGCTGGCCTCCTGCCGCACGCCGATCTGCCTCATCTCCACGCGCACGTTGAACTCCTCGGCAAGCACTTTGATAAGGTTGCGGAAGTCCACACGCTCGTCGGCGGTGTAGTAGAATATGGCTTTGGTGTGGTCGCCCTGCATCTCCACGTCGTTGATTTTCATCACAAGACCTAGGTCGCGACTAATCTCGCGGGTGCGTATCAATGTCTGTTTCTCATCGTGAATTGTCTCGGCCCATTTGTCGATGTCGCTTTTTTTGGCGCGGCGGAACAGCCTTTTGATTGTCTCCGACGTGGGGTCGATTTTCTGTTTTTTCATGCGTATGCGGCACAGCTCGCCGGTGAGGCTCACTATACCCACGTCGTGGCCGGGCATGCCTTCCACAGCCACCACATCGCCTTCGGTAACCTCAAGGCCGTCGGGCAGACGGAAAAACTCCTTGCGGTTGTTCTTGAAACGCACTTCCACAACGTCGAAGTTGTTTTCGTTGAACGGCTTGCGTATGTTTTTCATCCAGTTTTTGGAGTTCAGCTTGCAGCAGCTGTTAAGCTCCTGCTCGGGAATGGCTTTGTACGAGTTGGGGCAGTTGTGGCAGCCGCGAGTAAGGAAATTTGGCTCGTCGTAGGGTACGGTGTATATGGTGGGGTCGGGCTCCAGATATGCGTCCACGGGACTTTCTTCTTCGCCGAGAGGACTCTCTTCCTCGTCGTCCTGCTCTTTGATGGGTTTGTGGTTGCGGCGTTCGGCAATTACGGCCTCTATCTCCTGTTGCGAGATGTTGTCGTCGATATGCTGGTCGTCGTCGGGGGTGCTTTCCGACAGGTAGTCGGAAGGCTGGGCATAGTTCTCCGTAGTTTCTTGGGGAGTTTCGTCGATGGGGTCTTTCAAAATATCGTTGTTATCTTCCTGCATCTTAATTATCTGTTTTTTAATGATTTACTAATAGCAAACGACAAAGCCATGAAGGTTATTTTGTCGTAGGCGTTGCGACTTATGTTGAATATGCTTTCGTTTATGTCTTTTTCTATCTTTTCGATATTGCGTATGGTTATCATATTGGGAAAAGCGTTGGCAAATTTCTCGTCGCCGAACGACAGGATGTATGGCGATTCTTTCCCTGTGAGGTTTTTCAGCAGACAGGCCCTCATTACGTCGAGGACGTATTGCAAGAACTGCTTTTGCTGCTCTCTGCCGAGGTTGCTAATCTGGTCCACCATTTTGGATAGCGATGCGATGTCGAGTTTGAAGAGCTTGCGCATCCAGTTTACAAACAGCTCGGCAAATTTTTTCTGCTGTTCCGACTGGCTGATGTATTCTTTGGCGATGAGGTAGTTGCCTTCGGCTGCGGATGCTATTTTTTCGATGGTCTCGCCTGGCAAGTCGGGATGCTCTTTGACAAGGTGTGCGGCAAGGCTGGCGTTATCGATACGGCGTATGTTGATGGGCTGGGTGCGCGAAATGATGGTCGACAGCAGTTGCTCGCGCTCTTCGGACACTAGCAGTATCAGGGTGTTTTCCGAAGGTTCCTCGATGGTTTTCAGCAGTTTGTTGGCAGTTTCGAGGTTCATTTTTTCGGGCAGCCACACTATGGCCGTTTTGTATTTCGACTCGTAGGTTTTCAGACTCAGTTCGCGGATAAGGCTGTTGCCGTCGCGCACGTTGATGATGCCTTGTTTCTCCTCCACGTTGAGATAGCGGAACCAGCCGTCCATCGAGCAGTAGCCTTTGTTGGCAGTGAAATATTCGCGAAATTCGTTGTAAAAATCCGCCGACGAAGGATTTTTTTCGACTCTTTTCGTGGTGGTGTTCGGGAAGATGATGTGCAGGTCGGTGTGCATCAGCGCGTTGATTTTCTTGCAGCTGGGGCATTCTCCGCACGAGTCGGCGGCGAGCTGGGTGTCGGGGTTGTCGATGGTGTAGTGCTGGCGGTTTTGGCAGTTGAGGTACTGTATGTATGCCAAAGCCAGAGCAAAAGTGCCGTAGCCCATGTCCCCCACAAACAGTTGGGCATGGCTCACCTTGCCGTCGTCGATGATACGCGTCAGCTGGTTTATAAGCGTCCTTTGTCCTATTATATCTTTAAATCGCATCGGTCAAAAATAACTACAAAAATACGAAAAAAATATGACATTTGCGTTTTTTATTTTCAAATATATTTCAAATTGCTGTAATACAATGTTTTGAAATGTGATATTCTCGGCTTTTCCAATATATTGTACGCGTGTGGGAGTGGTTGAAAAGTTTTTTTATCAACAACCGACGAAAAACGAAAAATTCTGTTTACCTTTGCAAATACGGAACGTTCCCCGAAAAAAACTTTAAAAAAAACTGTACTAACCACTTATCGAATTTTGCAAATGGAGCAAGAACAAAAAAAACAAGTAAAGAAGTCACAACGAATGACTTACGACCAAGCCTTCGTCCTTAATGGCAAGACACCGCCGCAAGCCCTTGAAATAGAGGAGGCTGTGCTGGGAGCGCTTATGCTCGACCAAAACGCCATTGTGAACGTCATCGAGATGCTGCATCCCGATTTCTTCTACAAACCTGAACATCAGTATATTTTCCGCGCCATCCACAATCTGGTGGAAAAGGCCCGTCCGGTGGACCTGCTCACCGTTATCGAGGAGTTGCGTTTTGAGGGCAACCTTGAAAATGCCGGCGGCTCGTATTTCGTGGCGCAGATTACCAACCACGTAACATCGTCGGCACACATAGAGCACCACGCACGCATACTTTCTGAGAAATTTATCCAGCGCGAGCTGATACGCATCTCCACCGAAACTATAAAAAGTGCCTACGACGAAACCACCGACGTGGTGCAGCTGCTCGACAAAACCGAGCAAAAACTGATGGACATCAACGACAATAACTTCCGCAGCGACTATCAGAATATCAGCGACATAGTGGCCAAGGCCTTGAAGGAGGTCGAAGAGGCCGAGGGAAAAGAAGGTATCACAGGCATACCTTCGGGATTTACCGAACTCGACAATATGACTGCCGGTTTCCATCCAGGCACCCTTGTGATCATCGCCGCCCGTCCCGCCATGGGTAAGACGGCTTTTGCCCTCACAATGATGCGCAATATGGCCATCGACTACAAAAAACCTGTGGCTTTCTTCTCCATGGAAATGCCGGCCACCGAAATTGCCATGCGCCTTATCTCCTCGCAGAGCGAGATTGAGGCCCAGCGACTCAAAAAAGGCGACCTCGACCCATGGATGAAAGAACAGATTTTGGCCAAGACACAGCAGCTTAACGTGGCGCCTATGTACATCGACGACTCGTCGCAGCTCTCCATCTTCGAACTGCGCGCCAAGTGCCGCCGTCTGAAACAGCGTTTCGACATCCAAGCGGTATTTATTGACTATCTGCAACTTATGAAAGGCGAGACCGACAACCGCAACGGTAACCGCGAACAGGAGATTAGCAATATATCCCGCCAACTCAAGTCCCTCTCCAAGGAACTGGGCATCCCCGTTTTCGCACTGGCTCAGCTGAGCCGTGCCGTGGAGACGCGTGGAGGTACCAAGGAACCTCAGCTTTCCGACTTGCGTGAATCGGGCGCCATCGAGCAGGACGCCGATATTGTGATGTTCTTGTATCGTCCTGAATATTACGGTTATAACGAAGACGAAGAGGGCAACCCCACTATGGGCATGGCCAAAGTTATTATTGCCAAGCACCGTGCCGGCGGAACTGGTAGGATAAATATGAGATTCCAAGGACAGTACGCCCGTTTCGAAAACCTTGCGGCGCCATTGAGCAGGGATGCTTTGATGCCTGTAAACGAGAGTTTCGACCAGAATGGCGAAATGTATGTGGATTCGAAGGCTACGAGCGACGATGGTTTCGAGGATTCGGATTTTTCCAACGCCGCTCCCGATTCAGAGCCCGACTTCTAAACGAGCGTCAGCTGTTGAATTTCAGATAAAAGACGTTCTCTTTGACGGCTTTCGACAGGCAGTCGGAGAATTTTTCGCCGTCTTTGTCCAAAAATTTGACCTCTATGGGCAAATAATAAATCGGCAGATGCGCTATTGATTGATAATTAGAGCAATTGCTTAAACGCACAGCATCTTTTTCAGTGGTGAGGATGATTTTGTCTTCACCACTTATTTGTTGGAATCTGCTGGCTATCAGTTCAAAGTCGTTCTTTAAGAAATTGTGGTGGTCGGGGAAGGCCAGGTGCTCAACACTGGCGAAGGCGGAAAGCTTTTCCATAGCGGGTTTGGGATTGGCTATGCCGCTAACAAGAAGGACGTTTTTCAGCTCGTCGAGTTGCAGCTTGGGGAGTTCTTCGTTCAGAGGTATGGGATTTTTGTATTCGATGGAGGTGAAAAACACGTGCTGGTACGGCTTGGCTTTTAGTTTTTGTGTGAAGGCGTACCTTTCGAGGGGGTTGATGTTTTCCGGTGTTTTAGTTATGATGATAATATTGGCGCGTCGAAACCCCTGTCGAAACTCGCGCAAATTGCCGAAAGGCAGCACAAAATCGTTGAAAAAAGGATTGCCGTACTCTGTGAGCAGGATGTTTACCGTGGGGTTCACGTAACGGTGCTGGAAAACATCGTCGAGGACTATGATTTGGGGCGGCTCAGGCATCGACATCAGTTTTTCGATGCCTTTGTTGCGGTTTTCGCAGACGGTTACAAGCACATTGGGATTGCGTTTGTGGAGCATGTATGGCTCGTCGCCGATTTGGGCGGGGGTGGTGTCGGCACCGGCTTCCACAAAACCCTCGGTGTTGCGTTTGTAGCCACGGCTGAGGCAGGCCACACGGTAGTCGGTTTGTAGCATTTTCAACAGATAGTCGGCAAAGGGCGTCTTGCCCGCACCGCCAGCGCAGAGGTTGCCTACGCCTATGGTGGTTATTTTATGTGAGCGCTCCCTCAAAATGCCAAGATTGAAACAAAAGTTGCGAAAAGCCATCCCAAAGGCGTACCATATTGTCAACGGGAACAATATCCACGCAAATATCTTTCTGATTTTCTGTTTGTTGCCCATATCGGTGATAGTTTTTTTTCTCGTTGCAAAGTTACAAGTAGCCGTTGTTTTTTTTGTAAAAACACCAAAATAAATATAAACTGCATTTTGTTGAATATGGGGCGAGTTGATAATTGAAAATTGAAAGTTGAAAGTTGATAATTAGGGTGCAGTATTCAGTTGTCAGTATTTAGTTCTCTGTTAAACAACTAAACATTTAAACAACTAAACATCTTCTCCTCACAGTTCCCTGATCACAGTTCACCAACAAATCACTAATCACTGTTTGAAAAAAAAATCGTATCTTTGCAGTTTGTTATGCAGAAAATTCTCGACATAGAAAATCTTAGTGTGCAGTTCACCACCGACGGCGTTCCACGCACGGTTGTGGACGGGGTTTCGTACTCCGTCGTCAAAGGTCGCACGCTCGGCATAGTGGGGGAGTCGGGTTCTGGCAAATCGGTGAGTTCCATGGCAATTTTGCAGCTGTTGCCCGAAAAAAACTGTCAGATAACCAACGGCAGAATCAACTACTATGTCTCCGAAAAGGAATCCATCGACCTGCTTTCGCTCGACCGCCAGCAGATGGAGCTCTATCGCGGCAAGCACATATCCATGATTTTTCAGGAGCCTATGACCTCGCTCAACCCCGTACACAAGTGTGGGCGGCAGGTAATGGAGATGATACGCATACACGAAAAAGTTACCGAAAAGGAGGCTCGCGCCCGCACTCTGCAACTGTTCAACGAAGTGCAGCTGCCGCGTCCCGAAAAGATTTTCGACAGCTATCCGCATCAGATTTCGGGCGGACAGAAACAGCGCGTGATGATAGCCATGGCCCTGGCCTGCCACCCCGAAGTGCTTATCGCCGACGAGCCCACCACAGCCCTTGACGTTACGGTGCAGAAAGGTATTCTGGAACTTCTGCGCAAATTGCAGAAGGAGTACGGCATGGGCATAATATTCATCACCCACGACCTCGGCGTGGTGGCGCAGATAGCCGACGACATTGCAGTGATGTACCACGGCAAAATTGTGGAATCGGGCACCAAAGAGGATGTTTTGTATCACCCACAACATCCATATACGCAGGGACTTATGGCTTGTAAGCCGCCTATGGACTCCCGTCCCAAACATCTCAACGTGGTTTCCGACTACCTGAGCGGCGATGTGCCGGCACCCGAATGTGAGACTTACGAAGAACGTACTCAGCGACTTACCGATATTTATTACGACAAAAAGCCTTTGCTCGAGGTGAAAAATCTTTCCGTTACCTTTCCTTTGGAAAAGTCATGGACGGGCAAGGTGAAGAAAGCCCTCAATGCCGTGGACGGCGTGAGTTTCGAGGTGTACCGCGGCGAAACGCTCGGACTTGTGGGCGAGTCGGGATGCGGCAAGACAACGCTGGGCCGGGCCATACTGAATCTGATCGACGCCAGCTCGGGCAATGTGGTTTACAACGGAGTGGAAATCAATAAGTTGTCGGCATCGAAAATGCGACAGCTGCGTCGCGAGATACAGATTATATTCCAAGACCCCTATTCGTCGCTGAATCCGCGAATTACGGCCGGAGGCGCCATAATGGAGGTGCTTAAAACCCACCATATTGGCAAAAACAACGCCGAGCGGCGCGCTAAAACGCTGGATCTGATGCGCCACGTGGGGCTCGAAGAGTCGCATTTCGACCGCTATCCCCACGAATTTTCCGGCGGTCAGCGGCAACGTATATGCATAGCACGAACCCTAGCACTGAACCCCAAACTTATTATCTGCGACGAGTCGGTGTCGGCTCTCGACGTGTCGGTGCAGGCACAGGTGCTCAACCTGCTCAACGACCTCAAACGCAGCTTCGGATTTACTTATATTTTCATCTCGCACGACCTGTCGGTGGTGAAATTCCTCTCGGACCGTCTGCTGATAATGCAGAAAGGCCGCATAGTGGAGTCCGGCGACGCCGACGAGATTTACGAAAATCCCCAGCAGGATTACACCAAGCAACTTATAAACTCCATTCCCAAAATGGAAAAACCGCAATAGTTATGAGAAATATCTTTTTTTCGGCCGCATGTGTCGTTTTTGTACTTTTCTCGACATCTGTCAAGGCTCAGCCCCCCGATGACAATCAGGAGAAATACGATACATTCCGTTCTCGCCTCAAATACGGAATGATGCACTATTCCACCGACCCGAGCATACCTGGCACCAACCTGCCTATGGAGCGTTGCTATGAGAGCGGCGGCAAGATGGTGGGCTATTGGGCCGACGCCACCTGGTGGCAGGGACATTACGTGGCGGTGCTCGCAACGGAATATTATCTGAACAAACTGCACGGCGAAAGCAATGCCGCCACCCTCGACGAGTTGCGTATGGCTTTGGCCACCTACCACCGCCTCGACATTGAAGCCGAGCAGTGCTGGGGCTGCGACACTTTCTACACCCCCAACGGTTTCTACATCCGCGACGATGTTGACCCCAACGACCTGCCGTTTTTTCATAATATCGATGTGATACACAGCGACTACCGTCATTGCGGCGATACCCTGAGCACCTCCAACACCCCCTCGCAGGACCAGGCCTGGGGCACGTACCTCGGCTTGGCGCTGACGTTGAAACTTGTCGACGACACGGCTATCCGCAGTCAGGCAAGGGAAATTGCCAAACAAATGGTGAAAAGCATGCAGTATACCGACGCACGGGGACGTAAGAAATGGGCCGTGGTGAATCCCGTCAACGGCAATGTGGAACAGATAGAAGGCGACATCAAATGGCTGAAATACGCCCATGCGCGCGTTGGGACGATACTCACTGGCGAGGATATGCATTTCGACCGCTCGGGCAACGCCTACTGGCGCATGATGTGGGACGTGGTGCAGAACAATGTGTTCCTCTCGAAGACGGGCAATTTCCGCTGGTACGGCATTATGGTGCTTTCCACGGTGATGAACGACGACGGCCGCGGCACACGTCAATGCTACGACTGGCTGGTGGACAAATGCTACAGTCTGGCAAAGAAACGTCCCGACCTGCAGCAGCCGATGCTTTTCCCGCATCTGCCTCTGGCCAACGTGGTTCTGTACGGCTACAACGGCAAAAAAGCCGACACCGCCGCTGTTTATGTGAATATGCTCAACTCCGCTCCTTTGCGTGGGGCTGGCACTTTCACCGTCAACGACAGCACTTACCGCACGCCTGCGCCATGGCATACACTGTCGCTGTTTTGTCCGTGGCACGACAAATCCACCGGCGATTTCAATATGATTGACTACATGCTCCTGCACAACCTCTACCGCATTGTGTATGAGGAGCATCTGCCGGAGTACGAGGCATTCTGGAAGAATTGAAAGTAGTAGGTCAAAGGTCGCAGGTCGAAGGTCAAAGGTCGCAGGTCAGAGGTCTTTTGACCGATTCTCAGATTTTCCGATATTCAGATAAAAAGAAAAAAAGCCGTGCGTTGCACGGCTTTTTTAACAGTTCCGAACTCCGAGTTCCGAGTTCCGAACTATCTCTTTATCAGTTTCTGAGTGGCTTTAACGCTGCCTGCGGCACGGAGTTGCACGAAGTACATTCCTGCGGGCAGTGCGCTGATGTTCAGTGTGTTGTTGCCTTCGGCCACGGCGGTGCGGGCCACGGTCTTGCCGTAGATGTCGATAACCACAGCTTCGTTTACCTCGGTGCCTTGCAGAGCTATGTTAAGCACGTTGTTGGCGGGGTTGGGGTAGAGGCTGATGGTGCCTTCCTTGGCCTGGTCGATGCCGATGGGGTAGGTGTGGATGGTTCCGTCGGGGTGGAGATACCACAGTGCGCTGTTGTCGGCCTGTGCAATGCTAAATTTTTGGTAGTTGTTTGCTAACATGCTCGATGTGCCCCAAAGCACACGGCGGCCTTCGTAGTAGTTGGCCTTGTATTTGGAATCTGAATTGTCATAATAAGTAGGATAGATTTGAGCAACGTTAGAAGCTGTGAGGTTTTCGGTGATGTTCAGTGTTGAGGCGGAGTCGATGCAGAGGTAGTTGTTGGCGTCCATGGTGAAACCGGCACCGATGTTTATTGTTGAGTATTCGCTCCAGATGCCGGCGCAGTTTTGTGTGCTAAGGTTGGCGTTGCCGTTGGAGGAAAAGTTGGTGGAGAGGCGGTTGTTGCGCCAGTTGCCGCTTGTAAGGTTAAGTGTCGCATCATAGAAAAATACCGCATGACCCAACGTGTTGCCGGCCACGTTGGAGTTTTTCATTTCAAATGTAAAGTAGTCATTATTAATATCAAAAAGATAATTGCCTATTATACATTGTGAGATGTTGGTGTTTTCCATCGAAAGAGTGGAGTAATCATAGGTGATATAAAAGAGGTCGTCATTAATAACGGTATCGTTCGAGATTTCGCAGTTGTGCATTGTAAGGTGTTTCGCAGAAAATGGTTGGCTAGTTAACTTAGAATTGCGTAATTTGAGGTTGTTAATGTATAAATAGCTGTCGCGATGATTTCCGTCAAATAATACTTCGCTAGATTTTACACTGTCGAAAATAAAATAGTAGCTGCCGCCTTTTTCGCCGAAGGTGAGGATCCCGGGAATGTTAATTATGCTGTAGTATCCCGAAGATGGAGTTTTCAGGCGTATATCTTTTTGGTAGGGATATATTTCGGCAAAATAGGGGGTGATGTAGTGTGTACTAAAAGTGTAGTCTTCGGTAAGATAGTATTTGCCAATGCCTCCGGAGCGTGCCACGGCGGTGTCGAGGGTGGCAAGGGCGGTGCTTGGGGTAAGTCCGTTGCGGCTGTCGTTGCCGTTGATGCCATCTACATAATAAACTGGGATGTTGTTGATGCCTTCGACAACGAATTTATATCCTCCCAACTCCATGGTACTATATGTGCTTAATACAATATAATATGTCGTTGAAGGGTTCACGTAGCTTGTCAATCGGCTGTCAAAAGAACCGTAAGGACAGTCGTCGGCTTCTTGTATAAGGTTTTTGTTGGCGTCGAGCAAAAACATATACATATCGGGGTATTCTTCAAGTACTTTTACATCAATAACATGCGTATTGGCTCCTGTCTGCACCCTATAGCCTCTGGCATAGTGTCTGAAGCTGAATGGATGTGAAGACAACAGTGCGTCGGAGGCAACGAGGGTGTCGTTTGTTGTGTCGCCAATGTTTATGTTGCTGTATGTTAGTGTCTGGAAAGTCTCTATTGAAGTGGAGTTGATGGACATGGTGAACGGTTGGAACATGGCTGTGTCGTTGTCGTAATGGTCCATGGCCGAAGCTACAACAATGTTGTATGTGCCGGCAGTTGTTATTTCTGTAAGCAGATTGGTGGAATAAGTGCTGTAATCAACGAGGTTGTAGTTGTTGTCGAGGACGTAGAGGTTGCGGCCGTCGCGCGACACCATAACGGACAGAGCCGATGGCTGGAGCTGTACTCTATAGCCTACACAGTGCGGATATTGGCCATTTTGGAAATTTGTTATGCTGTCGAATACCATGGAAGAATTGTGCCCCAAAGTGTCGGTAAAAGTGGTGTTGATACTTTTGGTGGTGTAATTGAGCGAACTCAACGGCACTGCCGTGGCGGTGGCCAAATCGAGGGTGAATGCCAATGACGACGAAGGACGGCCGCTGGCATATTGCGAAACAATCAGATTGTATGTTCCGGCAGGGAGCTGACGTATTATTCTGCAGCCCATGCCTGTGCTGAAGAAATAGCTGTTGCCCCAGGCTAACTCGTTGTAGTTGGCGTCGAGCAGTAGCAGGTAGCTGTTGAAGTTTGTGGTGGATTTCAAAGTTATGTCGATTGCGGTGGCTTGCGACAGGATGAATGTGTAGCCCTTGCCCACTTTGCCGGGACGTATGTCCTTGAGCAACTTGTCGGTATTGGTGAGTGTACCCGATGCGGTTACCGGCAGAGTGTTGGCGTTGATGTAGGTGTAACTGAGGTCGCGGGCGTACGCAGAGTCGCTCGGACTTTGTGCCTTGGCGGAGAACACTCCTGCCATACAAAGCGCTACTAAAACTAATAATGTTTTTTTCATGATAATACTGTGTTGGTTATTACTATTTTTATTTGTTTTTTCTCGTTGGAAAATTTTTGCAAATTTACAACTTTTTGTTGAATAGTTGGGCGTTTATTTGTTAAATTGTTGATTTTTTTTTAAATTGGTCGTCGGCCACTGGTCATTTGAATGATTTTCAGATTGTGCGGTGGCTTCGACAGGCTCAGCCACCAGTGGGGATTGTCAGATTTTCAGATATTGCGGTGGCTTCGACAGGCTCAGCCACCGCGGGGGATTTTCAGATTTTCGGATATTCCGATTATCAGATAGATAGAAAAAAAGCCGTGCAACGCACGGCTTTTTTAATAGTTCGTTTAGTTCCAAACTCCGAGTTCCGAACTAACGTTTAACTATTTTCTGTGTGGCTTTAACGCTGCCTTCGGCGCGGAGTTGCACGAAGTACATTCCTGCGGGCAGTGCGCTGATGTCCAGAGTGTTGCTGCCTTCGGCCACGTTGGCGCGCAGTGCTGTTTTGCCGTAGATGTCGATAACCACAGCTTCGTTCACTTCGGTGCCTTGCAGGGCTATGTTAAGCACGTCGCTGGCGGGGTTGGGGTAGAGGCTGATGGTGCCTTCCTCGGCCTGGTCGATGCTTACGGGGTAGGTGTGTATGGTTCCGTCGGGATGGAGGTACCACAGCGAGCTGTTGTCGGCCTGTGCAATGCTGAATTTCTGGTAGTTGTTGGCCAGCAGGCTTGTCGAGCCCCAAAGCACACGGCGGCCTTCGTAGTAGTTGGAGTAGTAATGTCCATCATCATTGTCCCATTTGCAAGGATAAATTTGAGCCGCCACTGGTGCGGTGATGTTGCCTGCGATGTTAATTGTGGAAAGGGAGTCGATGCAGAGGTAGTTGTTGGGGTCCATGCTGAAATCGGCGCCGAAATTCACTGTGGATTTGTCAATCCAGAAACCGGCGGCGTTTTGAGCGCTGATGTTAGGATTGCCGTTGTACTGGTAATTGGTTGCGAACCGGTTGTTGCGCCAGCTGCCGCTGGTAAGATTCACCGTGGCGCCGCCAAAGAAATACCCAGCTTCATAATTGAATGTGTTCCCTGCCACTGTGGTGTTTTCAAAAGTAACTTTCGCGGAGTCGTAATCGAAATAGATGAACTCATGTCCGAAATGGTTTTGAGAGATGTTGCAGTTTATAAATTTGATAGAATAAAAGAAATTTTCTTCCATACCGATGAAATAGTCGTCGATTGTGTCGTTGGTAAACTCGCAGTTGCGCAGTATGATGTCGTCGCCCCAAATTACTGTGCTGGGTATGTGCGAGTTTGTAATTTTCAGGTTGTTCACTTCGAGATAGGAACCGTAATCGTCGGCATCCAAAAAGTCGTCGAATTTGGTGCTGCGGTTGCTGTCGATAATGAAATAGTAGTTGCTGCCCTGTTCGCCGAAAACGAGATGTCCCGGCCAAGCCCCTATAACATCGTCGTATCCGTCATCGGGCATATACAGACGTATGTCTTTCTGGTATGGGTAAATTTCGGCAAAATTGATTTGCAGCGCAACATGGTTTCGGAAAGTGTAGTCGTCGGTGATGTAATATTTGCCTATGCCGCCTGTGCGGGCAATGGCGGTGTCGAGGGTGAAAATGGCTGTCTGCGGGGTTAATCCGTCGCGGCTGTCGCTACCGTTAACGCCGTCGATATAGTATGTGGGTAAAGAGTTGTATGCTCTAATGCGGGTTACGCAGTAATAACCATCTTCATCCAAAATGGCAAGGTAGTAGGTGCCGGTTTGGGGCAGTTGCATCGTGATGGTATAGTAAGAGGCTCGCAGAATGTTGTAGTTGTGGTCCATCAGAATATAAAGGGCATCATTATAAGAATCTTGAATTGCGATAATATCGTTTTGTGTCCCTTGGAAAGAGTAGCCTTTGGCTTTGTACAGGTAATTGTCGTAATATATGTTTGGGTATGATGCAACAAAGGTGTCGAGCACGGTGGTGTCGGTTACCGAGCCGAGAGGTGTGTATGAGAGAGCGTTGAGAGGGGTGATGACTATCTCGTCGATAGTGAGGGTGTAGGAGTTTGTTGAGGTGCTGCCGCTGTAGTACTCGGAAGCAAGTATGTAATAATTGCCGGGTGCGAGAGTTTTGATAATACGGCTGCCACCTCCCGAGGCGTCGTCGTTGGAGGTTATCTCGTTGTAATTTGAGTCGAGCAGGTGGAGGTATTCGTCCCAATCGTTCCAGCTGGTTTGATTCAAATAAATGTTGAGCGTTTTTGTGGAAGTGAGGATTATGGCATAGCCTTTGGCCCTGTGGTTGGCTCTGATGTCTTTCAGAATTTTGCCGCCGTTGCTCAAACTGTCGGTTACCGTGTTGGGCAGACTGCTAATGTTGAAAAATGTGTAGCTCAAGTCGCGGGCGTATGCCGAGTCGCTTGGGCTTTGCGCCTTGGCGGAGAACACTCCTGCCATACAAAGCGCTACTAAAACTAATAATGTTTTTTTCATGATAATAGGGTGTTAGTTATTACTTTTTTTATTTGTTTCTCGTTGGAAAATTTTTGCAAATTTACAACTTTTTGTTGAATAGTTGGGCGTTTTTTTGTTAAATTGTTGATTTTTTTTTGAAATTGGTCATCAGTCTCCGGTCTTTTGACCTTAGACTTTTGACCTTAGACTTTTGACCTTTGACCTTAGACCTTAGACCTAAAACGCAATATGCACCCTGAACCTCAGGCCGTGGGGTATGGTGTTGGGATTGTCCAGATAGGTAAGCCGCCACACGTATTCCAGACACAGCAGCTTGAAAATGTTGTCGATGCCCGCGCTCACCTCTACGTAAGGCATTTTGGCAAGGGTGGAAGTCTCCGGCTCCCCGTCGGCGTTGGTGGGGAAGGGTATCAGCTTGGGGTTGTCGGCGGAGGGCCTGTTGAGGCTCGACACATCGCCCCACACGGCTTTGGCGGAACACACCTCGCGCCACTTGAGTTTCTTTATTAGAGGTATGCGGTTGAAAATAAAGCCGTTGAAACTGTAGTTGGCCATCATCTGCACATATTGGTCGCTGGCAAACTCGAAATAGTTCATCAGGTTAAACGCCTCGTCCTGATAGGTGTACCCTTGGTTGGCGTGATGCACAAAAAGCAGCAGGTGAGGCACTTGGCCGAAGATTTTCCCTGCCTCCACGCTCACGTCGAGGAAACCTATGGAAAGCACAAACCAGCGTTTCTGCAAACGCGCTTTCAGCTTGTGATACTCGAAATCGGCGCCGAACAGACGTGTGCCGTAGGTGTAGGTGAGGGTGAAAACGGGCGAGGTGTTGTTTATCGGCATGCGGTACTCGTAGCTCTGGTAGAAGCGTTCGCGCGGGGCGAAACGCAGCTGCAGCTCGAAAATGTCGGAGCGCAACGGGTTGTACTCTGTTTTGCCGTCCACACTGGTGAAATCGAGGTTGGCTAGGGGCTCCTGCTCCAGATGCTCCACCTTGGTCTTTATCGAGAAATGACGAGGCGTTTCGTAGTCGTACTGCAGGGTGAGCTTGCGGTCGAAAGTCATTTTGTCGATGCCCGTGTGGCTGAACGACTGGAAAAGTCTGTCCGAGGTGCCCATCATGAACTCCTGTCCGGGAATGGTGGTGTTTTCCTCGTAGGCGAGCGAAAGCAGGTTGTGCGGAAACTCGTACTGATGGTATTTCTTCTCCGCAAAGGAGTACATGGCTTTGATGTTGTACTTGAAACGGTAGTCCTTGAGTCCGTAAGCCACGAATCCCGAAAAGAAAAGGTGTTCGTTGAACTTCATGTTGGTCTTTCCGCCAAGGCGCAGACGCACGCCCTCCACGGAGTTCCAGCTCACGGTGTTCTCCACCGGCCCCCAGTCCACCTTGCCCAAATCCACATATCCTCCCGCAACGGCCATAACTGTCTTAACCAGAACGCGATAGGGCGTTACTCCGCTGAGTCGTGCGGCATCGTCGTAGATGCGCTGCTCGTTGGGCGTGAGGGGTTCGATGCGGTGCTCGTTCCAATAGTCGTCGTCGCGTTTGTTGTAGTTGGGTACGTGGTCGGGGAGTTTGCGGCTTTTGGCAACGATGATGCTGTCGAAAACATAGTCGTCGTAGATGGTACGTTTGCGGCCGTGGGCGGAAACGCCGGGCACGCTGAAATCCACTATTATGTTTTTCAACGCCACAAACAGACGTCCGTCGCGACGCTGGTACTCCTGCTCGAAACGTATCTGCTCCACGAAATTCACCGAGTTGCTGTAGGGCAGGTTGAGCTGCACCTTGCGCACGGCATGCAGACTGTCCTTGGTGACGGCCATTTTGCCGTAAAAGCCGAAGTCCTGCTGGTTTGCGGGCGAGAACAAAAGGCTTATGCAGGTATCGCCGTCGAAAAAGATGGTGTCGGCTATGTGGTAGTGGTAGAAAAGAATGCCGTATTGCGAAAGCGGCGAGATAAACTCGTTGCTCAAAAGCGGGATGCGCTCGTCGTAGATGTCGATGTCGCCAAAAACCTCGTCCATAGCCAGCTCGAGGCTGTATTGGTCGAGAAATTTGTCCACCTCCACGTCGCGGTTGGCGGTGGTTATGGTGCGCGGCGTGCTTGACGACGACCTGTCGAAATAAGTCTCCGAAAGGTTTTCCATAAAATACAACGGCACGTATTTCTTGCCGTTCAGCTCCGACTCCTGCATGTTGTCGAAAATGAAGCCTATCTTTTTGAAAGGCGCCTTGTAGCGCATGCTCTCGTTGAGGTTGGACAGCGACACTTCCATCTTTTCGTGCTTGCGGTAGCTGTAGGCGTCGGCGTTTTCGATGCTGTTGCGTTGCTTGTTGGCTATAACCCTGCGCATCAGCTCCACGGCGGGGTTGTTCTTGCGGCGGTAGTGCTCGCGACGGGCCTTTACGGTGAATTCGTCGAGTTCGAACGACTTCTGTTGCATGGTTACAATAATGTCGGAGCCTTTAAGTTCCGATTTGTGTTTTGTAACGGTGGTGTAGCCAACACACTGGAACACAACGCTGTCGTCGATTTGCGAGAGCAGTCCGAGCACGTAGTTGCCGTTGGCGTCGGTGGTGGTGCCGTTGAGGCGTCCTTTGGTGTGGTACGACACGTTGACAAAGGGCATCGGCTCTTTGGTTTTGCCGTCGATGACACAGCCTGAGTTCTGGGCTACGCACGTATTGCCAAATAGCAGTGCCAAAAAACATACAAATGGTAGTATTTGTGGCAATAAGCGGAGGCTCGTACGTCTGGCGCAGTCCATAGGGGTGTTTGTGTTTTGTAAAAAAGTATGTGGTCTAAAGCGTTGCCGCTATGTCGCGCAGCCGCTCGGTGCAGTCCTCGAAGGTTTTGAAGGTGTTCTCTTCGGCCACCACGTTGGGTATCAGCTTCATCGACTTTAGCATGTACATAGGCTGCGGCTGGATTATCGTCATATAAACGGTAATACCCTGAGCCTGAAGGTCTTTGATGGCCGTCTCCATGGCGTACAGTCCCGACTGGTCCATAAACGAAACAAGTTTCATTCGGATGATGACGAGCTTAACATCGTTGGGGATGTCGTGCATAACTTCCTGAAAACGTGTTATCGAGCCGAAGAAAATGGGGCCGTTCAGACGTTGGATGTAGATTTTGTGCTTAATCTCTTCAGGCACGCCGCCCTCGTCGGCCCACGGCGATTCCTTGTCGAAATTGCTTATCTCGCCAGCCTTGTAGCTGCCTTCCACAAGGTCGCCGGCACGTTTCATAAACAGCACACAGGCTATTATCATGCCGATGCCCACTGCGGTGAGCAGGTCCACAAACACAGTGAGCAGCAGCACCACTACCAGCACGAAAGCGTCGGCGCGCGGTATCTTGAGCAGGTCCTTCAGACCTTTGAAATCGATTATGCCCCAGCCCACGGAGATAAGTATGCCGGCCAGCACGCTAAGCGGCACGTATTTCACCAAACTGCCCAGGCCCAACAGCACGGCAAGCAGGAACAGCGAGTGCACCACTCCCGAAAGCTGCGTGCGGCCGCCGCTTTTCACGTTAACCACTGTACGCATGGTGGCTCCGGCGCCTGAGATGCCGCAGAAAAGTCCCGATATCATATTTCCGATGCCTTGTCCCACAAGCTCGCGGTTGCTGTTGTGGTG
>DBXF01000025.1:44257-46108 GCA_002309295.1 Bacteroidales bacterium UBA1219
GAGGTGAGCAGCGTGTCGATGGAGCCGAGTCCCGCAAGGGTGAGACCCGGGATGATGGCCATCTTAATCATCGCCAGCCAGTCGATTCCGGCCAACGACATGCCCTCCTTGGCGAAGAAAGGCATGGGGAAACCTGCGGGAATCTCGCCAATGGTGAGCTTTTCGGGATAGTCGATAAACAGCGACACCACCGTCATCACCACAAGGGCCACAAGGGTGGCGGGTATCTTCTTGGTAATCAACGGGAACAACGCGACTATGGCAATGGTGCCGAGTCCGATGAGCAGTGCGACCAAGCTTATGCCGTCGGCCACACGTGCGGGGAATTCTGTTATCATCTCCACCACCAGCACCGGCGATTTAAGGCCTATCAGCGGGTAAATCTGCTGCAGAATGATGATTATGCCGATGCCGCTCATAAAACCCGACAGCACTGGATAGGGGATGTAGCGCACGTATTTGCCTATCTTAAGCACTCCGAAGAGAATCTGGAACAGTCCGCAGAACACCCCTGCCAGCGACATGGTGAGCAGCACCTGCGAAAATGACGGGTTGGCCATCGAGGCCCACGCTCCGGCGGTGAGGCCGGCGGTGATTACCGTCATCGGGCCGGTGGGACCGCTTATCTGCGAGTGCGTGCCACCGAAAATGGCAGCGAAGAAACCTAGCATGGTGGCGCCCACAAGTCCCGCCAAAGCCCCTATCGAGTTGGCCGCAGGGTCGTTGATGCCGCCGAAGGCCTGTATGCCGAACGCCAGCGCCAGTGGCAACGCCACAACTCCGGCGGTGATACCTCCAAAAATATCTCCTTTCAGGTTTTTTGTGTTGATTATGCTCATGATTATTTAATCTTTCTTGTTGTTTTATAGTGTGTTACGATGTTTTGCCTGGGCAAAAATCATTTGCAAAGGTACGATTTTTTTTGTTAATTATTTGTGTTGATATAGGAACCACCACATCTGGACATAAAAATAGGGCACAAAACTTTGTGCCCCTACATTTTCAATCAAAAACATTCGGACGCACGCAGTGCGTCACTGTAAATTGGGCGAAAAATCTTTCGCCCCTACTGACTACTGAATACTGGCAACTGATTACTGATTCAACACTTTCGCCAGTGCGCAGGTCTCTTCTTCGGAGAGACCACTGACGCAACTTTTGCCGCCTTCAATTTTACAGTTCACCATTGGCGTGCTAATCACTTTTCCGGCGAAAACAAATGCTATCCTGCGACCGATGTTCTCATCCGTTATTTTCTCCCACCTTTTGGCGGCTTCAGTGTTGAAAGTCATGTCCAACAAAGGCTCGGCCCAGCCAAAGTGTTCATTTTCCAAGGCTCTGGCTTCCACCACATCGTTACCGTCAAGGGGCAGCGGTTCGCTACAGAGGAACAGACACTCGTATATGGTGTCCTCTGTGCTAAGAAGGCTTTGCCACCCATATATGTATTCGTTGGCGTCGTTGCACATCTTCATACAGATGTTTCTGGCGTGTTCTGCAAAAGCGGCGGTGTCGGCCTCTCGGCTTGTTATTCTGCCGTCCTCGGATATGCCTGCGGGGATACCTTCGGGCAGTTCGCCGACACATCGTAAATACATATTCCATACATCGTCGTGCGAATCCACCACACGATAAAACTTAAGGTCGGCGGCGGTGTAATCTCTTCCAAAGACCTCGGAGGGGACAACATCGCAATTCAAAGGTTTGGCTATTGTCGCATTACCTATATTGTGGTTGCAGCTGCAAATCGTTATCAGGGCCAATGCTGCCAAAGGTATGAGAAATCGTGCTTTCATAGTTTTGTATTTTATTGTTTATTCGATTTTGCGTTTTATTTAAAGGTTGCGGCGG
>DBXF01000089.1 GCA_002309295.1 Bacteroidales bacterium UBA1219
GCGGGCTGGATGACGTACCACAGAGGTCCGAGTATGGTCTGTTTGTATTGCGTTATGATATTACGTTTCACAAACAGCGACATAAGATCGCGGTAGTCCCAAATCTCTTTCAAGTTGACCTCGAAAAGTCCGGTGCGCGGTTTTATAACTGTGGTGAACTCTTGCTCTTCGGCAATGTTTTTTTCCATGAATAATTATTATTTGTTATGCTGAATGTTTGTGCTTGATGAATATTGTCTTCATTATTGCCCAAAAATAATGCCAGTCAGTGCGGAACGGGTGTTTCAGATATTCTTCTATGTATTTGCGCTCGCTTTCCTGTACCTCTTCCAAAGTCTTGGGCATATCCACATAGAAAGGCGGCAGCAGTCCAGGTTTTACCTTGATACGAAGCTCCTGCATTTCGGGTGTGTAAAGACTATAGTAGTGATTGCTCAAAGGTCGCACGCCAACGAGTTTCATATCGCCTTTCAGAATATTGAGAATCATCGGGAATTCGTCGAGCCAGTATTTTCGCATGAAATGTCCGAAAGTGGACACCCGGTAGTCGTCGGCTATCTTGCCGCCCTCCTGCAATGCATTGTGTTTGTAGATATACGCTTGCAGGTACTCGGAATAGGCGTGCATGGTACGGAATTTGTACACACCTATGGCTTTTCCTCCCTTACCCACGCGACGCAGACGTATCAGCGGTCCATACGAAGGGTTCTTGTCGTCGAAAGGAGGCTTGGTTTTCTGCACCACCACAAAGAAATGGTCATTAACCACCTGCTCCGACACTATCTCGAAACCACAACTGTAAAGCCTTCCCATAATCTCCGAACGGGGGAAAACCCGATGCTTCCCCTTGGTGACGGCAAAATATATCTTTTTGAAAAGAACTAATTTCGGGAACAGACGGTTCCAAATAAAATCGAAAACATAAACTATTGTCCTGATAACAGGCGGATAAGTGTCGTAGATTGTCTGTTTGCGCACATCGCTCACCACACCGCCAATTGCAAATACTCCCTTGTATGGCAGTATCTCGTTCAACCGGATAAAATAGCGGTTGATGTAACGTATGTCATTGAATTTTGCTATGTTGAGAACCTTATCAATACCCTTGTCGCACAGTGTTTCAAGTTCCTCCATTGTTGGAGTGGTTAAAACTGCTGTATGTTCTCCAAAATCGTTGGCATGTCTCTCCGCCCACTGTGTAGGATTGTCGGGAAAATCGCTCTGCAAAGTATTGAACAGCAGCAGGGCTCCATCTTTTATGTCTTTGTCTATGTCACTCTCACGTTGGAAACTGTCGGCTGTGTACTTCCCTATCTTCTCCTCTTCGTAATAGTTTACTTCCACAATATACAGACGTCGGTACACAGCATACATCACAATTTCGAAGACTGTCATTATGATGTACAAAACGATAAATTTCCACGACATTACAATATCTATTCCAAACCAACGTGCCACCAAATATATCAGTAAGAAATTCAGTGCATTGACAAAAAATGTCATAAAAACTACAGAACGTGAATGCCTATATCCTGTATAGTTGAGTTTCTGCAAAAGAATACTTACAGAAAGCCATATTACTGTAGCTATGGGCCAAAACCAATAGGGCACTCTTGCCGTAAAAGCAGTGCTTATCAACAACGTCAAAAGCGCCATCAATAAGTCCAAAAGGACAATTACCAGTCTTTGCTTTTTGTTTTGCAACATGTCGTTATGCGAAAAAATCCTTTATCTTGTCGATGATGAAATCCTGCTCCTTGCTGGTGAGCTCGGTGTGCATTGGCAACGACAACACCGAATCGGAGAGTTTTTTGGCATTGTCGAGACTCTCAGCGGTGCGGGTGATAAACTGGAATGCCTCCTGCTCCTGCAACGGCAGCGGATAGTAAATCATCGAAGGTATTCCGTTTTCTTCCAAGTGTTTTTTCAAAGCGTCGCGCTTGCCGTCGAGCACCTTGAGTGTATATTGATGGTAAACGTGTGTCGAATTCTCTGCCTCGAACGGTATTTCTATACCTTTCACATCTTTCAGATTCTCCGAATAATAGGCGGCTGCGTCGTGGCGTGCCTTTCCGTATTCGTCGAGATGTTTGAGTTTAATATCAAGTATGGCGGCCTGAATGGTGTCCAGACGCGAGTTGCAGCCTATCACCGAATGGTAGTATTTCTTTTTCTGGCCGTGGTTGGCAACCATACGGATGCGTTCTGCCAGAGCGTCGTCATTGGTGCAGAGGGCTCCGCCGTCGCCGTAGCAGCCGAGGTTTTTGGAAGGGAAGAAGGATGTACAGCCTATCGTTCCCATGGTGCCCGTCTTGGCCTTGCGGCCGTCGCTGAAAGTGTATTCCGCACCGATGGCCTGGGCGTTGTCCTCGATAACATACAACCCTTGCTCCTTGGCCAGTTTCAGTATCGACTCCATGTCGCAGGTCTGTCCGAACAGGTGCACCGGAACAATGGCCTTGGTGTTGGCGGTGATGGCTTTCACAATGTTTTGACGTTCCACGGTGAAGGTCTTGGGATTTACGTCCACCATAACCGGGGTAAGCCCAAGCAGACCGATAACTTCGGCGGTGGCCACGTAGGTGAAAGCCGGTACTATTACCTCGTCGCCGGGCTTCAGTTTCAGCGCCATCATGGCAATCTGCAGGGCGTCGGTGCCGTTGCCGCAGGGTATCACGTGTTTCACTCCGAGATACTTCTCCAGATTGGCCGCAAAGTCCTTCACAGGCTGTCCGTTGATAAACGAAGTGCTGTCTATCACCGACTGTATTGCGGCATCCACTTCGGGTTTTATCTTCTGGTACTGACCTTTAAGGTCAACCATCTGTATTTTGTTCATTTACAATTACTTTTTAATGATGCGTTTTGTAACGACTTTGTTGCCGTTGCAAATAACGCGAACTACATAAATACCGGCAGGACGGGCAGTCAAATCAACCATAGTGTTGGTGCCTGCAGTAGTTATATCTGTTATTTCCTTCCCACAAATGTCGAAGACTTTAACCAAATGGTCATCAGTTCCGGTGAACTCTACAAAGAATTTGCCGTCAGAAGGATTGGGATAGATGTTGAAACCGGGTTTTTCTGCGTCCAGGCACGCAACATCAGGCTCGGGGTCGGGCAGTTGCGGACCGCGCAGACCTATGATTGCGGCCTGATTGTAGTTGAACGCATATCTGCTCAACGAACCAAGGTTGAAATAACCGTCGTACAATCCACCCCATCCCCAGTTCATGTGGAAACAGTTATCGTCGCGGTAACCGTCGCAAATCCATACGTGTCCTCCGTATGTCTGACTCTGACCACCATAAAAGAACGGGGCAAAACTGTCAAGCTCCGCTTTGATTGTGGAAAGCCATGATGCATCGTTGTAGTTTGTTCTTTCTATGTATCTTACGGTGCTCGGGTATCCGAAATAAGTTTTTATGCCAGTTACAATGTTGGTGGGACTTACCGAGCTGCCCCTACTTCCGTAATTCATTTTCACGGCAACACCGCAATGGTACAGGAGTGTGGCCACTGCATCGATCTGCACCTGTGAAGATGTGCTGGTTAATTCCAACGGCATGCTGTCGTAGTCGTATGTGGTGTTGGCAAAATTTGCCGAAAGGCGTCCATAATCTCCGTAACCGTTGCCATGGCTGGCGTTGTTGCAGGTGTACGACCTGCTGCCTATTCCATGCACAGGATATTTCCAGTAACGCATAAGCTGTCCCATCACAATTGCACCACAACCTACATAGGCATGACCGTTCGGACCGGCAGAATCGACAGGACATTTGCTGTTGTAATATATTTCTTGATGCCATTTGGTCCTCACCAGCGGACTTACAATCACAGTAGCATCCTTGTCGCGGGACAATTGGCTGTTTTCGAGCTTTTCCCATTCGGGATTTGCTTCCAAGTCATCCATTGCGAGGATTGAGCGTATCTCCTGCCTGTATCCGTCGAGGAAAAACCTAACATTTTCGGGGATGTTCGGTCCGTCGAAATTGCTTTCGGTGGAATATCCCAAAATAGGAGTCACTCTGTCGTCGGCACTTACGATAACAAAACCTTTGTCGATGTTAAACACATAAAAACAGGGCGTTGCGGCTTTTTCGTCCGATAAAGTAACTTTTTGGGTATAAGCCAAAACAGCGGTGTTATTGACTGTTGTTTTTACAACAAAATTATTGTAATACTTCTCCGCAACAGTCTTTGCGGTGTTCACATCTACGGTTTTTGCCTGCAAAGCGGCAAAAACAACCAGCGATAATACAAAAAATATAGTTTTTTTCATTGTCTGATATAAATCCTACCAACCGAACGGGTGTTTCGACAAAGGATATTTTGCCATCGGGTGGTAATCGCCTTTAAGTCCCACAGGTGCTGCGTTGCGTATGGTATGAACTATGTTGATGCAGTTGCGAGCCTCACTTACGCGGAAACCTTCGCCGGCGAGGATTTTCTCGTAGCTTTTGGTGTGCAGTTCGGTGAACCCTTGACTGAACTCGAACTCTTCACCGTCGATCATAATGGTGCGGTAGGTACGTTTCTCGCCCTGAACGGCGTTTGGCGGCAGGTGCTCAGCGTTGATACTCAAGAAATAACGCACACGGGCGTTTCTCAGTCGCAGGAAACCCGCCACACGGTCGTGACTGGCTACGTGAACAATGTTTTCCTGCACTGGTCCGAAAATCCACGAAAGCATGTCGTAGAAATGGACTCCAATGTTGGTGGCCACGCCGCCGCTTTTATGCACATCGCCTTTCCACGAGGTGTAGTACCAAAGTCCGCGCGAGGTGATATAGGTAAGGTCAACATCGTAAACCTTGTCCTTGGGACCTTCGTCAATCTTCTTTTTCAGCGCCACTATGGAGTCGTGCAAACGCAGCTGGAGTATGGTGTAAACGTTATGTCCCGTCTCCTGCTCCATTTTCTCGAGGGCGTCGATGTTCCACGGGTTGAGGACTATGGGTTTTTCGCAAATCACATCGCAGCCCAGACGCAGACCGTAACGCGTGTGCGAGTCGTGCAGGTAGTTGGGGGTGCAGACAGTTACGTAGTCCAGACGGTTTTCGGTGCGCTGCAACTTGGCGTTGTGACGGTCGAAAAGCTCCTGTTCGGTAAAGAACGCGGCTTCGGGGAAATAACTGTCCATAATGCCCACGCTGTCGAAACGGTCGTAGGCCGAGAGCAGATTGTTGCCCGTATCCTTAATTGCTTTCAGGTGACGCGGGGCTATATATCCGCCAACACCTATTATTGCAAAATTTTTCATGTTTATTAAGGTTCAAATAGTTAAAAGATTCTTTTAAATACTTTTGAACGCAATTTTTTGCGAATTACATATCGCAATGAGCAGAAAATGTACTATATATGTTCCTCGAATCCGCGGAAATGGACATTCAGTTCGTGGAGATGCTCCAACAGTGTTCCAAGTGAGGTTCCTTCGGTCATCTTGGCAAAAGCGTTGACATCCTTGGGAAAACACTTGCCACCATAGCCGAACTTTCCGTCAGGACCGGGGACATAAGTATGGGTGTCGTTGATATAGCCGGAAAGAAGGACTCCCGTATGCACATTACGCCAGTCGGCACCCATCTTCTCGCAATATTCGCGACAAGCGTTGAAATAGGTTACCTTGTAAGCACCGAACACATTGTGCATATACTTGGTTAACTCGGCCTCTAGCGGGGTCATAACGGTGAACTTTTTGCCCACAAAAATTTTGGTGAGCAGCTCGTGTGCACCGGTGAATACCATTGTCTGTTTTTTGAAATCCTCGATATGCGTGCGCTCGGTAAGGAACTCAGGCATATAGTGCACTTTATGGCCAGTCTCGCGGCTAAGCATTTCGCTTGTACCGGGGAGAATTGTGGTGCGGACAAACACAGGCACGTCGGGGAGCTTTTTAATAAGCTCCTTCATCAGTGTCAAGTCCTGCGTACCGTCATCTTCGGTGGGCACGTGTATCTGCAAAAAAGCGATGTCAATATTGCTCAAGTCGTCGTTGTATCCTTTTGGAGGATCGCTGATAAAGAGTTTGCACTCGGGGTTGTTGTGCTCCAG
This sequence comes from Bacteroidales bacterium UBA1219, assembly GCA_002309295.1. Classification (GTDB taxonomy): domain Bacteria; phylum Bacteroidota; class Bacteroidia; order Bacteroidales; family P3; genus UBA1219. The sequence goes on from DBXF01000089.1 coordinate 6,055, forward strand.
CCAATCCTTCAGGGCTCCGCCAACGAAGCCACATCCAATAATTCCAACGTTAATCATAATACTTATTTTAATTATTTTTCTTCTTTGTAATTAGTCTTTTATTTCTTGAGATAACTACCGACAGTTATCTATTTTTGTACATATTTTCGTAGTAACGCTCATATTCTCCGGAGGTAATGTTGTCCATCCACTCCTGATTGTCAAGGTACCAGCGCACTGTCTTTTCGATGCCTTCCTCAAACTGGAGACTTGGCTCCCAGCCGAGTTCGTTTTTCAGTTTGGTGCTGTCGATGGCGTAACGCAAGTCGTGTCCGGCTCGGTCGGTAACGTAGGTTATCAGCTTTTCGGAATAGCCTTCGGGGTTGCCCAAAATCTTGTCCACAGTCTTGATAATCACCTTGATAAGGTCGATATTCTTCCATTCGTTGAAACCACCGATGTTGTATGTTTCGGCAATCTTGCCTTTGTGGAAAATCAGGTCGATGGCACGAGCGTGGTCTTCGACAAACAGCCAGTCGCGCACATTCTCACCTTTGCCGTAAACAGGCAGCGGACGACCTTTACGTATATTGTTGATAAACAGCGGTATCAGCTTTTCAGGGAACTGATAAGGACCGTAGTTGTTCGAGCAGTTGGTAACCACGGTGGGCATACCGTAGGTGTCGTGGAAAGCACGCACAAAGTGGTCGCTGCTGGCCTTGGCTGCCGAGTAGGGCGAATGTGGCTGATACTTAGTGTCTTCTGTGAAGAACTTGTCACCGTAGGGCGGATTGCCTTCGGGTTTGGTAAGCTCAAGAGCACCGTAAACCTCGTCGGTGGAGATATGGTAGAAACGTTTTCCGCCCCAATTGCCGTCCCACACCACTTTGGCAGCCTGCAAAAGGCTCAAAGTTCCCATCACATTGGTCTGTGCGAATGTAAACGGGTCTTTAATGCTGCGGTCCACGTGACTCTCGGCAGCGAGGTGTATCACGCCGTCTATCTGATGATCGCGGAAAATCTCAAGCATACGTTCGTAGTCGCAGATGTCGGCTTTTACAAAAACGTAATTGGGTTTGTTTTCAACATCTTTCAGGTTGGCCAAATTGCCGGCATAGGTTAATTTGTCAAGGTTAACTATCTTGTAATCAGGATATTTATTAACAAAAAGACGAACCACGTGCGAGCCAATGAATCCGGCGCCGCCTGTTATCAAAATATTCTTCATTTACTTGATTTTAAAATTCTTATACATTCTTTCAGGGAGTCTTTCCAATAAGGAACATCTATTCCCGCTGCTTTTATTTTCTCTTTCGACAAAACGCTGTAAGCGGGACGCTTTGTCGGAGAAGGATATTTATCTGATTCTATGGGCGATACACTGATTTCATCACCACTTTCCTCAAAGATTGCCTTGGCAAAGTCGTACCACGAGATGGCGCCTTCGTTGGAGAAATGGTAGATGCTGAGTCCCTGCACTCCGTTGTTGAGCACCATCATCAGCGCGCGGGCGAGGTCGGTGGCATAGGTGGGCGAGCCCACTTGGTCGTAAACCACGTTCAGCAAATCGCGTTCGCTGGCCAGACGCAACATTGTCTTTACAAAATTGCCTCCGAACTCGGAGTAGAGCCACGCTGTTCGTATTATCGCCGCATCGCAACCCGTTGATTCCAAAGCTTTTTCGCCTTCGAGTTT
>DBXF01000003.1 GCA_002309295.1 Bacteroidales bacterium UBA1219
CTCTCGGCCACCGTGCGGGCGTCGGCGTAGCTGAGGGTGAAGGCTTTGTTGAGACGCAGGTTGTCGGTGGTCTTGTGGCTGCTGAGCTGGAAGCACACCTGGTTGCCCTCGTACTGGCCACCCCAGGCGGCCATCATCACGTCGGGGTTGCCCTCGGCGTCGTAGGTGGCGATCATCAGCGCCGGCTGCGGCGTGACATACAGCTTGGCGCCCATATTGACGCGCTCGTTGACGTTCTTCAGTTCCATAGTGGTATTGTTGTTAGTTTGTTCTTCGTTGACGGTTTCCTGTTTCGTGCCGCAGGCGCCGAAGAGCATCGCCGCCGCTGCCAGGGTGAGGATGGTGTGTTTCATAAGTATTTCTATTTATTGTTTACTCCAAGATTCCCAGTCGGTCTCGGCGAGATACTTGGCTATCTGCTTGTCCAACTGTGGCAAGTCGTTGCAAAGCACGTCGCGGACGACATCGTTGTCTATCTGGAAATATTCGTGGACAATATAGTTGCGCATGCCGCTAATCATCTTCCACGGTGTCTCGGGATGTGCGTCGCGGAAATCGGCGGTGAGCATGTTGGCCGCTTCGCCGATAATCTCGATGTTCTTCACCACGGCATAGTAGCGCATGTCATCTGCCGCCAACTGTTCCATTGTCACATCGGCAGTGTAGCGGGCTATGCGGCCAAGGCATTCCTGGATGTGCTCCAAGCGTTCNNCGGTCTCTGTTACGCTCTCTCATATATCAGGATTTTGTCACGGTTGGCACTCTCAACGGCAAAGGGCTTCAGCGTACCCTCGGACACGAGATCCACCTCGCGGCCCAACAGCTCTTTCAGATCGACGTACATGCCGAAAAACTTAAGCCCGATAGGTTGGCTCTTGTCGAGGGCCACCATGATGTCCACGTCGCTGTCCTCGCGCTGTTCGCCACGGGCGTAGGAGCCGAAGAGCCATGCTTTCAGCACTGGCTGGGTGGCGAAGTACTCGGCGAGGGTCTGCTGTATCTGCTGGGTGTTCATGATTGTTATTGTTTATTATTATAACGCGTTGGGGCGGGAAATATTGTGTCGGGCGGAGCGGTGGAGAAAAAAATTTGTCCGCGTCGGAAAAAGTGCGTATCTTTGCATCGGATTTCAATAGGAAATCGTCGAAGCGTTATATCTTCGTCTTGCGAATGGAAACCTAGGAAACTTCCAGCAGCGTCAGCAAGAGGGTATAATGGTTCGCGTGTATTAGCGTGGGCCGTTTTCACATCTGCTGACAAAGGTAATTCCTAGGACCTCCATTCGAAGAAGTGGTATACGGTGCCACGCTTCTTTTATTGTATAGCTCGTCGTGGTGCGGAAGAGCAAACAAAAACTGAAGAGCCGACAGAATAAAACGGCACATCTACTATGTTAAAATTAAATGAGAATCATCAATATGACAAATATTGTGATTGGTGTGGCAAATTTTGCGGACCAGCGGGTGTTAGTACTTGGAGCCATCATTTTTGCTCCGAAAGGTGCAAAAGGGCATACGACAATGCCAACGGTACAGTAGATGGAGGTTACCAAAAGGGATCAGTAGGTCACAGTATTCACAATACTGCAAAAGGTGTAAAAAACTTTATTGAAAAGCTAATCGGTGGCTTTTTTGTAGGGGTGATTATTGTTATAATTATCATGAGCCTATTTAAATAAAAAAAAATACGTTATGGGATTATTCAGTAAAAAGAAAAACGAAGAACCGAGACCGGCTGTTGCAGATATGCCGTCTCTGTTCATGAACGACGACTCCGAGGGTAACCATGGCAAAGAGGCCATGCTCGATTATCAACTCTCCTATCTGCTTCGTTTAGCAAACTCAGACATTTCTTACCATGACGGAGAAGAATTTGCCAAAAGAGTTTTAATGAAACTATTGGGAAAAGAAGCAATATTAGATTCATGGGGGTATGTGGACAATCTCAGGAAAGTCAGTGTAAAGGCATGGAAACAATGGCAACACATTGACCTTATATTTGAGGTGGACGTCGATTGTGGCGCTGGCATGGAACACCATGTTATTGTTGTAGAAAACAAAGCCTATACTAGCATTCACGATGACCAACTAACTCATTATACAGAAACAGTAGAAGAATATTATAAAGATAAAAATGTACTAATCCATTACTGGGTAATAACGTTCTTTGATAATGGAACAGAGAACTATGAGTCTATTGCAAGTCAGTGTAGAGAATCTAAAGGGCGTTGGAAATGCTTGTCCTTTGTAGATTTGGTAGATTTAACTGATGAAGAAAAGGAAAAAGGGACATCTAATGAGATTCTTGATGAGTTTTGGGTTAAAAAATGGTTTTAAAACAAAACTAGCGCATGAATTATGGGGTGACTTATAGATGAAATGGGGCATTTTATACTCCGATTATTTAGAGGGAGAATATTGCAGCGGTGCAATATTCTCCCTCTATTTTTGAAAATAATGTTGCGGCGTGCGCTTTTCCTTATTTGTCCTCGTAGTGGCCGTAGGCGGAGATGACATCTACATGCACTTCGGTATCGAAGATTTCGTAAATGAG
>DBXF01000013.1 GCA_002309295.1 Bacteroidales bacterium UBA1219
AATAACGTTATGAACTATTACAATTATTCATTGTACATTACTAATTACTCATTACCAATTACTAATTAGTATTTCAGTCGCTCATATCCGTGTCGGGCTGCACAAAGATCGTGTACCCCGGGAAAGCGGCACGCACCTCGTCGGCTATAGTGTTGCAGAGCGAAACTCTGTCCTTCTCGTCGAACGACACAACCACATCAAAACGGATGTCTTTGGACGCTATATCGGCAAAAAAACCGTGCATCTGTAGTGCGTTTTTGTGGCTCGACACAATCTCCGCCACACGCTTGCGTATCGCCACCACGTCGGCGTTTGTCATATCCACGCTGTAAACGCTTACGGCGGTAATAAACACATTGTGGTGCTGATACACTTCGGTGGTGATTTTTCGTGTAACGGTGTCAATCTTTGCAGCGGTCCAAGTGTCGGGCACTTCGATATGTACCGAGGCCAGATGGCGGTCGGGACCGTAGTCGCTCAACACAAGGTCGAAAACACCGCTTATGCCAGTGTCGGCAGACAGGACAGTCTGTTTGATATCGCGGGCAAGGATATTGTCGGCACGTTCGCCAAGTATCTTGCTTATAGTATCTTTCATCGTCTCCAAGCCGGTTTTTATTATCATAATGGCGATAACCACACCAAGATAGGCTTCCAGCGACACATTCCACAGGATAAACACAAAAGCCGCCACGAGTGTGGACAGCGATATAATGGAATCCATCAGAGCGTCCTTGCCGCTGGCCACAAGAGCATCGGAGTTCACGCGCTTGCCCGTGGCTTTGACAAACAGTCCCAGAGCCACTTTCACCACCACGGCCACAGCTATGATAACGAGCGAGACGGTAGAATAGTCGGGCGTGTCGGGAGTTATAATCTTCTTCACCGACTCCACCATTGCCGTGATGCCGGCATAAAGTATGATAATGGCGATAACGAGGGTGCTGAGATACTCCACCCGTCCGTATCCGAACGGATGTTTGCGGTCGGCAGGTTTGCCAGCCAATTTGGTACCTACAATGGTTATCACCGACGAAAGGGCGTCGGTAAGGTTGTTCACCGCGTCCAAAACCACGGCAATGGAGTTGGACAGAAAGCCGACAAAAGCCTTAAAAGCCGCCAACGCCACATTGGCCAATATCCCAACAACGCTTGTGCGTACAATTACTTGTTCCCTATTTTTAGCCATATTACATACTATTTATTATCAACTATGCGGACGCACGCAGTGCGTTCCTACAACTATAAACTATAAATTATAAACTTTCAACTAGTTCCGAACTCCGCATTCCGAGTTCCGAACTAACAACACCGTCGCGTATGCCGACACTCCCTCTTCCCTACCCTCGAAACCAAGATGTTCGGTTGTGGTGGCTTTTATCGAGATGTCGTCCTCATCCACTCCAAGCACCTCGGCCAGAGTTTGCCTCATCTGTGGCAGATATTCGGCTATCTTGGGCTTTTGCAGACACACCACGCTGTCGCAGTTTCCCAGCTCGTAGCCTTTCTGCCGAACCAGCTCGTAGGTCTTGGCAAGCAGAATCTTGCTGTCTATGCCCTTGTATTGCGGGTCGTTGTCGGGAAAATGCTTGCCGATGTCGCCCAAGTTGGCGGCGCCGAGCATAGCGTCGCAGATGGCGTGAATCAGCACATCGGCGTCGGAATGACCTTTGGCGCCTTTGCTATGCGGTATGCGTATGCCGCCCAGCCAGAAAGGCAGACCCTCTTCCAGCTGATGCACGTCAATGCCTAATCCTACTCTTATTTTCATCGTTTTTCTATTTTTAAATACGTCCAAAATCTCTTCTATCCCTACGAAACGGAAATCGAACTGCGGTTTTTCTCCCCTTCGGCAAAGGGTTACAAAGCAGTCGCCGTCCAACACCGTGCCGCTCACCATCAGTCCCGACTCCGCCGGTGCGACGCTCTCGTTTTCAAAATCTACAGAATAGTTTGTGAAATCCTTGGCGATGCCTGTCCCCAAGCATTTCACCAACGCCTCTTTCAACGACCACAACATGGTAAAAGCGCGGCCTTTTGCCTCGTCGTCGGGTTGTTTTTCGACACTCTGCCGCTCCTCGTCGGAAAAGAACCTCTGCATCAGCTCTGGACGGTGCGTACGCAGATACTCCACGTCCACGCCCAATTCCTCGGTGTCGAAAGCTGCCACGACACGTTGCTTGGAGTCGGAGATATTGAACTGAAAATCGGGATAATCTGCAAAGAAAGGCTTGCCGTTTTCGTTGTAGTCGTATTTTGGCAGCTCCTTGTCGGGAAAGGTGATGCGGAAAACATAATGTACCAGCAACTGCCCCAGCAGAGTGATTTTCATCGGCCGGGTAGGCTTCCATTGGTCGCCAAAATATTCTTGTCCCAATGACAAAATGCGTTCGTCGTTGAGGTAACTTTGGTCGAAATCGGCAACAAAGACCTTTATCGGTTGCATAAATTATTTTACATCAAACAGTTCCACCTCGAAAATCAGCGTGGAGTTGGGTTTTATCAGCGGACTTGGCGACTGTTCACCGTAGGCCAGTTGCGGTGGGATGAAGAAAATGAATTTCGAGCCCACGGGCATCAGCTGCAGACCTTCGGTCCAGCCGGTGATGACGTGGTTGAGCGGGAATTCGATGGGTTCACCCCTTTGCACCGACGAGTCGAACACAGTGCCGTCGATCAGGGTGCCGTGGTAATGCACGCGCACGGTGTCGGTGGCCTTGGGTTTGCGGCCGTCGCCCATCTTCACCACTTTGTACTGTAGTCCCGAAGGAGTCTCCACAACGCCCTCCTGTTTTTTGTTCTCGGCCAGGAATTCGCGGCCTCTCTGCAGCTCTTCGGTCATAGCTTTTTTGTTGCCCGCCTCTATTTCGGCGTTGAGCAATGCAAACTGCTGCTGTATCTCGCTCTGAGTGAGTTTAATTGTGCCGCCCATAGCGTCGATAACACCTTGTGCGAAGCTTTCCTTGTCGATGGTCGAAAAGCCCATGCTTTTCAGATTATTTCCTATGTCGCAACCTAATGCGTAACTTTTTTTATCCATTATACTATATGTGTTTAATCAAAAAAAGGCTGTCGGAGGACAGCCTTTTTTCCGTTATAAATTCATTGATTAGTCTCTGTTGTTCTTTGTGCTGGGTTGGAATGTCTGCGAGCCGAGGCGAGTCATAGCGCAGCGGAATCCAATCCACGAAGTAGCTTTTTCCTGGTCGTAGTAGCGGCGTGTGCCGGGCTGCATCCAGTAAATTCTGTCGTTCCACGAACCACCTTTCACCACTCTAACTTTGTTGTTGATCATAGATGTGATGTTGTCGGGGTTGTTGGTGTAACGGGCGTACATCATATTGGTAACGCTGTCGGGCGAAGCCAGTTTGTCGGCAGCGCTGCCTTCTTCTTCCTCTTCGTCATCGCCACCGGAGAGAGGTCTCCAGCCTTCCTGGCTCAGAGTGGAAGCGAAGTCACCATCGAGGTAGTTGATATTGTCGGCCTGACGGTAGTTTCTTCTATTGAGGTCGTCGTCAACATTGCGATAAACGATGCCGCCGGTGGTGTCGTTAATCTTAACCTCTTCGTCTTCGATAGTAACGGTTTTGTAAACGTTACCACGATAGGGGTTGAGGTCTTCGCCGCCGATGGGGTTAACATCCTGACGATAAACGTCCATACACCATTCGCTCACGTTGCCGGCCATGTGGTACAAGCCATAGTCGTTGGGGAAGTACCATTTGATGGGGGCTGTGTAAACCCACGAGTCGTTGAGGCTTCCGGCCACACCCATATTGTCGCCGCGAGAGCGTTTGAAGTTGGCCATAAACTGTCCGTAGTAGTCTTTCTCTGCGGAACGGGCGCTCTGACCAGCCCAAGGATAAACTTTATGTTCGAGCTGACGTTCGTCAACAGTGTTGCCTATCATACCAAGGGCTGCAAACTCCCATTCTGCCTCGGTCGGGAGACGGTAGTTGGGAAGGAATATACCATCGGTGGAGCGGATGTTACGAGGTTCGCCGCCAGCGCTGGGGTTGAGGTCTTTCAGGCCTTTGGCAGTCTCGCCACGGTACATACCTGCAAGGTAAACATCTGTCTGGAAAGCATTCTCTGCTGTGAGGTCGGTGAGGTCGAGCTGAAGCACACCGGCGTCGATGGCTATCTTTTCGTTCACGCGGTTAGAACGCCACAGGCAGTAAGCGCTGGCCTGCTCCCACGACACACCCACAACGGGATATTGGTCGTATATCGGGCTTTGGAAATAGAAATTAACCAAATCCTCGGCGTAGGTCAGTTTCTGACGCCAGCAGTTGGTGTCGGGATAAGCGGCTCTTACGAATTCCGGATATTCCTCGCCAAACACTCGCTGCATCCAGTAAATATATTCGCGGTACGACACGTTGCTAACCTCTGTTTCGTCCATATAGAACGACGAAACGGTTACCATGTGTTCCGAGTTGTTCCATGAGTGGTGTGGGTCGTCGGACACTCTTCCCATCAAAAACGAACCGCCTTCGATGAAGATAAGTCCCGGACCAGTCATTTGTTCGGTGTAGGGTGATACTTCGAAACCGCCCCATTTGGAATCATTGTAATTCCAGCCAGTTGTCTGCGACACCTGCTTGTTGCCGCAAGCTGTTATCAGCAAAGTTCCTATCGCCAATAAACAGAATAATCTAACGAATTTCATAACTTTTCAGTTTTATGTTTTTATTTGTTCTATTTACGTCAGTCGCTTAAAAAGGTTTCTTTTTTTTGCGTTTTTTTATCGTAGTTTACGACCTGCAAAGATACGAAAAAAAAACGAGATTCCACAAATTTTATTTTGTTTAATGTCCACATTAAGATGGTATTTGTTGCAAAAATCACAATATCAACAATTTAAAACAGAAGCATCATTGCATTATTATTTTGTTTTTGTGGTTTTTCCTTTGTTTTGCATGGCTTTTTTTGCGTCGGTCGCCGACATTGCCAGACGGAATCCGAGGTTATTATCCCTGCGGACGAACCAATTGGTGGGTGCCAGAAGGAACCATTTCTGCACTTTCAGGTCGTTGCGAAAATCGACATCGTCGAGGTTCAGTTCGGTGTCGAATGCCCCGCCGCGCTCCGATGCGCCACTGCCTGTCGTCGCCTCGCTCACATTGCCGCACATATCGTACAGCCACAGTTCGTTGGGTTTCAGCTGTCCCACGCGGTGGGTAGTACCGCCGCTATTTTGGGCATACCATGCCACCTCGCCTATGTTATTGCCTCCGGCATAGAGGTAGTGCAGCGATTTGTTGCCTCCCATGGCAGCATACTGCCACTCGTAGGTGGTGGGCAGGCGGAAAGGGTAGCCAGTACGCTGGTGCAGCGTGTCGGCAAAATGGACCATAGTCCACATATCCACGTTGGTTACGGGCAAATCAAGGTCGGAATGGAATTCCGAGGGGTTGCTGTCGGCCACGGTAAGCCACTGGCGTTGTGTAACTTCGTATTTGCCAATCAGAAAGTCCTCTTCGATTGTTATTTCCTCAAAAATAGCCGTGTCGAACACCCTGCCTGCAAGAGGGTCTTGCCTATAATGTGGCACCAATTGCTGAAAAGTGCCTTTCTCCACATAGATCATCTCAAATTTCACATCTTCGATATACACAGTGGCTTTCTGTCCCGTTTGGGGGTCATCCCAGTCTATCTCTTCGTCCCCACCGTTTTGAGGGGTGTTGCCGCCAATGGCGGCTCCGCCGTTGTCGTCCTTGCCGCATGCGGCCATTACAAGGGCCGAAGCAAATACGACTAACAGTGTTTTGGTTGTTTTCTTCATAGTATTATTGTTTCAATTATTTATTTAAAAAAATATCGGTCATTCTACATCATTGGGAATTGCGATCGAATACAAATCATCACAATAATCAATATCTATGTTTTTATACACTCTTTGCCTTATGTCTTTTCTTCTTTTAGCATTTATAGCACCCCAAGTAATACATTGTGGATATCTATCGAATATCGTTTTATAAATAGTATATAAAATTGGATAATATCCATAGCATTTGTAAAAGGTCTCCATAAATTCATCCAGATTTTTGTATGCGTCAGGATGTTTCCAATCGCAATTTTTCGATTCAACATCAATTACAGGTATCAAATCATAATCGTATTTATCCAATTGCGCTTTCATAAACAAAAATTGCTTTTTGCCAGAGCGTTGGGGCCTGAAATAATGGTAAAAACCGACATAAAGTCCTGCTTCTTTGGCCTTGCGATAATGATGATCCGCCAATGAATCGATGAAATGGACTCCTTCCGTTATCTTTATGAAACAGAATTCGACATTACGGCCTTTCTTCCATTTTTCGAAATTGACATCGCCGTTGTGATGCGACACGTCAAGTCCAACTACCGAACCCTCTTCATCATATATTTGTGCATTTTCCGTAGGATTGGTACAGCAAGCCGCCATCAAAACCGACAACGACAATAGGACTAGAATTTTTTTCATCATACAAATTATATATCAAAAAAAAATCAACTCCATTTATAATAAAACAGAGTTGATTTGATCTTTTATTATCAAGCAATTGCGTCTGCCGTATTAGAAGGACGGGCAACGGACTGCTCTGATTTTCTTTCTGTGTTCGGGACACGGCAGTGTGAAGCCCAGGCTAACTTCGTGCGAGCCTGCTGTGTTATTGGCCAGCTTGGACACTGTTACGTCGTAGCTGTAACCAATTTTGAACCAGTTGTGCTGCAGACCTACGAGGAATATGAAAGCGTCAGCATTTTCAAGACCGTGACGGAACCAGGTACCTACGATAAATGGTTCCCAGTCGAGGTACAGACCGTAGTTGAAGTAGTTGAAACCACCTTGGTACTGATAGATGAGGTTGGGGGAGATAATAGGTGTACCCAAAGCTAGGGACGATGTACGACGTTTGTCGGTGGCAAGGTTGATAAGTCCGCCGCCATGAACGGTGAATTTCATGGGCAGGTCGCTGATGCCGTAGAAACCGTTGCTGGGCTGTGTGAGGTGCGAAACAGCTGCACCAGCATACCATGCGTCGCTGTAGATAACGGCACCTGCGTCGAAATCGAGGTACCATTTATTGAGGTTGTCGGGACGAGTGGCCTGTGTGGGATAGATGAAACCGAATGTCGGGTCGATTTGGTCGGGGAAACGAAGGTTTTCCCAGTCGAGGTTCATGTTCACCAGACTCATTTGCAAGGCGGCGTTTACAAAAACGTAACGCGACACTTGGAAACGGAAGGAGTACATTATACCGGCCATGGTTGTCATCAATGCGCCGTGGTCGCCCTGACGGTCGTTCATCACTATGGCTCCGATACCGCCGTGCAAAGCGTCAATGTACTGGTCGTACGATGCCGAAACAGTCTGGAACGAGCTTACCAAAGCAGGCCATTGGTTTCTGTAGTTCAACGATATACGCGGGCAAACTTTAGAGCCAGCAAGTGCGGGGTTCAAATACAAAGGATTTGCATAAAACTGAGAGAACACAAAATCTTGTGCGCTAACTGTTTGACTGGCAGCAAAAACCATTGCAATTGCCAATATTATCTTCTGTAGTTTTCTCATCTTCATAAGTTGTATTTTTTATCTCCAAATGATTAGCAATATTACGATTTTTTTTTCAATTATTCGTCATTTATCTAAAAAAAAATTACAAAGTTCTGTATTTCAACACCGTAAAATTGCATTTTTTTTTGTTACTCCTTGTTTTTTCTATGTCTTTTCTGTTTTTTTTTCTCAAATTTCATCATTTTTTTTGCTCACACAATTTTTTTCTATCTTTAGAGTTATTACGTCGAACATTTTTTGTTTATGAAACTCAAAAAACATCATACGAATTTTATCCTCACGGGGCTCCAAGTATCGCTCATACTACTTGCGTCGGCCTTTATAGATACGGCTTTTGCGCAAAGCGGCAACACCCGTGTAGCCATCGGTTGGCGGGAAATTCCCGATTCTGTTTCCGCCACCACTGTGCTTTTCGATGGCAGCAGCTACGACGAATCGTATCCATTCCCATGTTATTTCAAAGAATTAGCCACTGTGTACAGTTCAAAAAAAACTGTCAGGTGTGTTGGAAATATATACGATGCCGTCTTTGATTTTGTTTCACATGCCGAGGAGATATTTCTGAGCCGTGTCGGTACCGGAATTGCCGACACTCTGCGCTATCAGTTCTACACCAAAACGATAGGCGATTCTACTCGACTCTGTCTTACGGTGATGCCTTATATAAGGTACGGCAACAGTTTCCTCAAAATCAAATCGTTCGGCGTTGGTTTCAGGGCCGACACCCTTGCCGTCACAACTGCCAAACGCCAGAAAAGCATCGCCAGCTCCGTTTTGGCCACCGGTGAATGGTTCAAAATATCGGTAAATGCCACCGGAATTTATAAGATATCCGTTTCCGACTTCGAAAATAGCGGCGTTCAGGTGCGTGGCAAAAATGTGGCCGACCTCGCCCTTTTCGGCAACGGCGGCGGTCCTCTGCCCGAGAGCAACAGCGAGCCACGCCTCGACGACCTCGCCGAAAACGCCATCTTCGTGGCCGACGAAAACGGTGACGGACTTTTCAACAACAACGACTACATATTATTTTATGCCGAAGCCGCCAACGTGTGGCGTTATCGTCGTTCATCGGGATGGTTCGAGTATGTGATGCATCCTTACGCCACCGAGAACTGCTATTTTTTCACCTACACACCCGGCATAGGCACTAGCAAACGCATTGCCGACATCGACAATTCGGGCAACACGCCCACAGTCACAGTTAGCACATACTTACACTGCAATGTGATAAACAACGATTTGGTGAACACGCATAATTCCGGACAAATTTGGGTTGGCGAGCGTTTCTCGTCAACCACGCCGAACCGTTCTTTCTCCCTTCAGGCACCCAACATGGTACAAGGCTCCAACATACATGCGCGTTACGCCCTTGCAAGCATTTCGACAAACAATTCATCCTTTGTGGTGGACTGGGGCAACGGACGCAACACCGTTCCTTTCTACCCTCTAGCAAACAGATATTCTACCAATGACAACATCATTATATCCAACGGCGGAAACAATGTGTCTTTCGATATAACTTACAACTCTCGCGAAGGTCTTGCCGCCGGCTACCTCGATTTTATTGAGATAAATGCCGTTTGCCAGCTTAGGTTCGGACAAGGACAGATGCCTTTCCGCAATTTCGGCACCAACACGGCAAATTCCATAGCCCGACACACTTTGGCAGGCTGCAATCGCAATGTGCGGGTTTGGGACATAACCGACCTCGCCGATGTCAAAAACATGAAAGGCTCTATCAGCGCCGACACATTTTATTTCAACAACGAAAACGAAAATCTCCACGAATACATAGCTTTCGACGGAAGCACTTTTTACTCTCCGTTGAGGATTGTTTCGGTTGAAAACCAGAATTTACATGCACTAAGCTCAGTGGATTTGGTTATCGTTTCGCACAAGAATTACCTCGACCAAGCCGACCGCATCGCCGACCTGCACCGCATCTACGACGGCATGTCGGTGGAAGTGGTAACCCCCGAGCAGGTTTACAACGAGTTTTCGTCGGGCAAACAGGACGCCATGGCCATACGAGGACTGATGAAGATGCTTTTCGACAAGAGTCAAGCCGATGCGTCGGTAAGTGCCCCGCAAAATCTGCTTATCTTCGGCAAAGCCACCTACGACAACCGCAACTTATTGCAAAACAATCAGAACACTGTGGTAACATACGAATCCGTTACCTCTTTCGATAGCGAGGGCATGTCGTATGCCGGCGACGATGCGTTCGGATATCTGCACGACAACGAATCGGGGCTGGCGCGCGAATCCCTGGACATAGGCATAGGCCGTCTGCCGGCAAAAACGGTGTCGGAAGCTCAGATATTGGCCGACAAAATCGAGAACTACATTACCCGCAAAGATTTCGAGATGCCGTCGATAAAAGGCGACTGGCGCAATAACATTGTTTTCCTTGCCGATGATGCCGACCCGGGCGCGGAAGGCGATGTGGACTTCCTGCTGTCGTCGGAATACACTACCGAGAAGATTACAGAAAAGTTTCCCTCTTTTAACATAGAAAAAATCTACGCCGACGCATACGTTCAGCAGTCGGGAGCCATAGGTTCTTTCTATCCCGACGCCAAGAACGCCCTTACGAGAAGCATCAATTACGGCTGTCTGTTGCTGAATTTTGTGGGTCACGGCGCCTACGGCAACATCGGCTCCGAACGCTATATGGACGGCAACGACATTGATGCATACACCAACCGATACGCCCTGCCATTTTTTATGGCCAGCACCTGCACTTTCGGCAAATTCGACATGACCGACGAGTTGTCGGGGGGCGAGAAATTCGTCCTATCGCCCAACGGCGGTGGCATAGCCATCGTTGCGGCCTCGCGTCCCATAAGCCACAGCCGCACCTTCGACACAAAAATATGTTTGGACGCCCTTGATATTGTAAACGGCCGTCAGAACACCCTCGGCGATGCCATAATGAACGCCAAAAACACCGTAATAACGCCACATGCCTTAAACCTTATAGGCGACCCCGCCCTACGACTCTCTCTACCCGACAAACAGGTCGCTGTTACAGCAATAAACGGCACTGCCGTACGCGACAGCATAGCCGACACCGCCACAGCGCTTTCAGAAATAACAGTAGAGGGTGAAATCCGCAACACCGACGGCGGTATCGACAGCAATTTCAACGGCATAATATACGCAACCGCTTTCGACCGCGTGGCCACCTATTACACACTTGCCAACGACAATGAGGACACAGAGACACCTTTCACACAACAGAAAAGCGTACTGGCAAAATCGTCGGACACTGTAGCCGACGGACATTTCAGATATACTTTCCTTGTCCCCAAGGACGTGTCGTTCAAATACGATTTCGGCAAGCTGAGCCACTACGCCCGGTCGAGCAACAGCAACGCCACTGGCTGCTATAAGAACATACTTTTCGGCGGTTTCAACGAGGATGCCGACAGCATGGTGTTCCGCCCTGTGGTACGTCCATTTATGAACGACAGTCTTTTCATTTCAGGCGGATACACAAACGACAACCCCACGCTTTTCGCCATACTCAGCGACAAGGTAGGCATCAACTCCGTGGGCAGCGGCATAGGCCACGACATCACTGCCATACTCGACGGCAACGCCAACGAGATAATGGTGCTTAACGACTTTTTCGAAACCGACATCAACGACAATACTCGCGGATACATACGCTATCCACTCTACGACCTCGCCGAAGGCACACACACGCTTACGCTCAAAGCATGGAACGTGTACAACTACTCCGCTTCGGCTACAATATCCTTTGTGGTGAGAAAAGGCAGTCCCGAGATAGGACGTTTCTTCGCCTACCCCAATCCCGCACGAGAAAAAACTACAATTCAGATAGAGCACAACAGTTCGTCGAAACCCACTGCCGCTGAGGTTTACATTTTCGACGCCGCCGGGAGGATGGTGAAAAAGATAACACCGATCATAAGCGACGGTTCCTCTGTGGTTGGACATATCGAATGGGATTTCCGCAACGAGTCGGGGAGCAAAGTCGCCAAGGGCGTTTATTACCTGCGTGCCATAGTAACCTTCGACAACGGCGAGCAGGACACCAAATCGACAAAACTGATTTATCACAGATAAAAAAATCACCTTTTAAACAATAAAACAACACAAACTGCGTTTTTTCCGTTGCATTAACTATTTAAACTAATGAAAAGACATCAGAAAATTCTGGCTCTTACAGCCACCGTTGCTATGATATTTAGTGCCAACGCCCAGAAAAAAGAGATAGGCGGACAAAACTACATATCCACAGCCATGCCAATAATAATGGTTTCGCCCGATGCCACATCCTCAGGCATGGGCGACGTGGGCGTGGCATCAAAACCCGATGCAAACTCCATGCATTGGAACAACGCCAAACTTGCTTTTGTAGAGGACAAAGGCGGTTTCGCCATGACCTACACCCCATGGCTGCGCAAACTCGGCGTGGGCGACATGAATTTGCTTTACTTGGGCGGATACTACGCCGTGAACAACCGTAGCACCATAGGAGCTTCGGTAACTTACTATTCCGTTGGCGATGTTAATTTCACCAGCGAGGAAGGGCAAGACCTTGGCACATACAATCCCAACGAGTTCAGCATCGACGTTGCATACGCCATGAGACTTACCGACGAAATTTCGCTTGGCGCATCGGGACGCTACCTGCGCTCCGACCTCACACAAGGACAGGACGTGGGAACCACTTCCACACGTGCCGGCAACGCCATTGCCGCCGACATCGGAGTGTACTATCAGAACAAGCTCAGTGTCAGTCCTTCCATGCCCGGCGAACTGGCTTTGGGATTATTCATCTCCAACCTCGGCTCCAAAATCTCCTACTCCGACGACGACAACGAGAAGGACTTCCTTCCTGCCAACCTGCGTCTGGGCGGACGCTATACGCTCAACGTTGACGAATACAACCAGTTCTCCTTCCTTATGGATTTGAACAAACTGCTTGTTCCCACGCCACCTGTATATGACGAGGAAGGCAATATCATAGCAGGCAAGAACGACCGTGCCGAGGACATCAGCGTTATGCAGGGCGTATTCCAGTCGTTCTACGACGCTCCCAACGGCATGAAAGAGGAGTTGCAGGAGATACAGCTTTCGGTAGGTGCCGAATATTGGTACAACCAACTTTTCGCAGTTAGGGCCGGTTATTTCTTCGAGCACAAGAACAAAGGCGGACGCCAGTACATCACTTTCGGCGGCGGAATACGCTACAACATGTTCACTTTCGACCTGTCGTACCTACTGGCACTCTCAAGGACACAGAATCCACTGGCCAACACAGTACGCATTTCGTTGGGCATGAATTTCGGCAAACCAGAAAAGAGCAAACGAATCTCCGACTAACAACCTAAACGACATAAAAAAACGCAGGAGCTCACGAGTCCCTGCGTTTTTTCTTTTATCGTGTGCCTTTTTATTCGGCTATGTGGTGGTTGATGATGCGTTGGAAATGCGTGGTGTCGAAGAAAGGCGAAAATTTCACCACTTCGGTTTTCGACTTGTCGGGGTAGATGTCGTAGTTGAAAGTCTCTTTAAGGGCGCACCAGACCATTTCGGAGCAGTACATCTCTTCCTGCTCTGATATGTCGAAACCTTCGTCGAAAGGCACCTTTTGGTCGAGGTATTTTTGTGCTGTCTTGGCAAGATTGGCAAGAGGCACGTCGGCGGTGTCGCGGAAACGCACCACCATAATGCTGTTGGCCTTGCTTTCGTGCTCAAACTCCTTGATAGTGCAGTCCTGCAAGCCGTCGAAATCGGAGAGGCTGCTCGACACGGAATGTATCACACGCACGTTGCCGTTGCTGTCGACATCGACTATGCCACAATGCGAAACAGAGAATTCTCCGTTGAGGCTTGTGGCGATAGAGGCGCTCACAACGCCGAAACCACGCCTAAGGATAATGTCGCCCGTACGCAACTCCGCTATCTCCTTTTTCGAAAGACGATCATGATATACTCGCTGTTTTTCATCGTTATGGTCGTAAATCAATGCAAAAACTGCCACTCCGGCAACCAAAGTTACTATCACAATAGCTATGATAATCAGTACTTTTTTCATTTCAGAAGATTTTTCTCACGAGAGATGTTCCTTGCGAAGAAGGTCGTTCACTGTTTTAACAGGATTGAAAGTTATCAGGGGCACTTCCACAAAGATGGTAGTCCAATAGGCCATGGATCCGTTCCACAATCCCGGCAGTTCCTGCGATTTCAGAGTCCTGGCGCCTTGCGACTTGTTGGTGATGAAACCCGTTTTGGGGTCGCGGTATTTGAGCAGGTCGAAAGGCCGGCCTTTGTAGTCGCGCATGCCGCACACCAAATCCACCGGGTTAAAATGCGTGGACGATTGTAGTATGGCCTCCTGCGAGGGATCCTTGCGGTTAATCTGGTTTGTCTCGACAATCTGCAAGCTGATGTTGCCATCGGAGCCTTCAACCCAAAATGGGCCACCTCCCGGCTCGCCTTGGTTGAGCACCATACCGCACACACGCATCGGACGGTTGAGTTTATCATGAAGCATGGCTGTTTTGTCGGCAGCGGAGAGGGTGGCAAAATTGTCGGGAATCATTATATTCAGAGTGTGTGCCGCGAAGTCGGCAATCTCCGAGAGGGTTGCGGCGTCAGGGGCGTTGTCCAGGCGGTTGAGGTAGTCGAAAGTCTTTTCCTGCAAAGACAGCAACACGCCACCGAGAATCTTTTTCCACAACACCGGTTCGGGGTCGGGCGATTTTACGAAAGGATTGTCGGGAGTGACGTTGTCGATATTCTTAATGAACACCACATCGGCGGTGCATTCGTTGAGGTTTTCGAGCAGTGCGCCGTGTCCGCCGGGACGGAAAATCAGACGGCCGTCGTCGTCGCGGAGAGGGTTGTTGTACTCGTCCACGGCAATGGTGTCGGTGTAGTGTTTCTGTTCGGAGAGTGTTACGTCGAAAGTAACGTCCTTATAAATGGGTTTCAGGCGTTCGATAGTGGTTTCGAAATCGGATCTGTGCTCCGGCGAAACGGTGAAATGCAAAGCCACATGGCCGTTGTTTTCGGCATAGCGCACGCCTTCGGTGAAATGTTCGATTATAGCTGGGTAAGGTTTCCCGTCATATTTATGGAAAAGAAGCAGAGCCTTAGGCTGTGTGCCATAGCCCATGAAATTCTTGCCCAGCAGATAGTTGATTATTGTGGCGTAGTCGTGGCGGTTGAGATAGTCGTCGATGTCGAGGCCGCTGTTTTTCATGGCTTCCGCCAAATCGTTGTAGAAGGCGAATTTTGGAAGATTGTCGATAAAAGTCTTGACTGCAGGGTATTCCTTTTCGAAATTGTAGCACACGCCGAAATATACCGACGAGAATTCGGCCAAATCCTTGAACATACGCGATGCGGCTCCGGAGGCGGGCACGAACTTAAGCACCGACAAGTTGCTACGTTTCTCGTCGTAGAAAGAGGCGAGACGCTGTTTGTCGGAATCCTTCACACGCAAAATGCCGCCGTTGTCCACGGTGGCTGCTGCGTAGAGATGTATGGGAGGGAATTTCTTACGGAAATTTTCGAACTGAATCTCCAAGGCATCCATTGAAATGCCTAATGCCGACATCTGTTCAATGTCGGCTGACGAAAATGCATTGGCCATAGGCTATAGGATTAGTAGTGACGCAACATCTCTTTCAGTACGATAACTCTGCATTCAACGGTTTCGCCGTCGACCAGACGTACCGAGTTTTTGCCTTGACGATAGAACCTCTCACCAGTGGTGGGGTCGGACATGCCGGTTTCGTAAGTAGCAATCACGTCGAAGATAGCGGGAGCCTTGAAGGTGGCTTTGAAATGGCCGTTGGCATCGGTAACGCCTTCCACGTTCACCTCGCTATTGTCCTTGGCAATTTTCACGCCAACACCCTGAAAAGGCTGGTTGGTTTCTTCGTCGATAACGACTACCATAACCGTGCTGTCGGTCTCTTTGTCGCAAGACGTAAACATCACTGCTGCGAAAGCACTAATAACCAGTGCACTAAGTGTGATCAATAAACTTTTTTTCATAAAAAATTACTTTTTATCTTCCGTAAATCGAAATTTTAGTTTACCTTTGCAAAGATAATAAATTTATACGACATGGACAAAAAAATAGTTATTTTTGCAACATTATTTTTATTCCTGACGGTTGGAATTTTTGCACAAAAACCTGATAACAAAGGTGTTACAACCAACAAAAAAAGTTATGTCTTATTGCAGACCGACTACGGAAATATGAAGATTTTGCTGTACGAAGACACCCCTTTGCACCGCGAAAACTTCATAAAATTGGTAAAATCGGGTTTTTATGACGGACTTTTGTTCCATCGGGTGATAAACGGTTTTATGATTCAGGGCGGCGACCCCGATTCGCGCAACGCTCAGCCGGGTGTGATGCTTGGCAACGGCGGTCCTGGATACACCATCCCGGCGGAATTCGTACCAAAATATTTACATAAAAAAGGCGTCATTGCCGCCGCACGCGAAGGCGACAACGTGAACCCGATGAAAGAGTCGTCGGGCTCTCAGTTTTACATAGTTCAGGGCAAGGTTTACAACGAGGCCATAATGCAAAAAATAGCCGCCCAGATGAACAAAAACTTTTCCGAAGAACAGATAAAAGCCTACGGCACCATAGGCGGCTCGCCGTGGCTAGACAACGACTACACCGTCTTTGGCGAAGTTGTTGAGGGACTTGACGTTATCGACAAAATCGCCGCAGTGAAATGCGGTCCCAACGACCGTCCCGTGGAAGACGTAAAAATGACCATAAAAATTATCGAAGAATAACATTTACAACTATATACAACGATGAAAAACAAGATACAGAACTACATTGACGAAATTCAGTCGCTGAAAAGCGAAGCATTGCAGAACAAAATTGCCGACATAGAGCAATTCCGCATAAAATACCTCGGCAAGAAAGGCATCATCAGCGAGCTTTTCGGCCAGTTCAAGGACGTGCCCAACGACCAGAAGAAAGAGATCGGCCAGATGCTCAACCAGCTGAAGACCGCAGCCCAGAACAAAATCGAGGAACTCAAGGACGCCCTCGGTGACACCCCTGCCGAAAACACCGGCGACACCGACCTTACCAAACCCACCGACTTTGCGGAGCTGGGCAGCCGCCATGTGCTTTCGGTGGTGCAGAACGAGATTATCGAAATCTTCTCGCGCATCGGCTTCACCGTGTCGGAGGCTCCCGAAATTGAGGACGACTGGCACGTGTTCTCGGCACTGAATTTCCCGCCCGAGCACCCCGCCCGCGACATGCAGGACACTTTCTTTGTGGAGAAGGAAGGCCAGCACGGCGACGTGGTTCTGCGGACACACACCTCGTCGGTGCAGGTGCGTGAGATGGAACGCAGCAAGCCTCCCATCCGCATAATAGCTCCGGGTCGCGTGTTCCGCAACGAGGCCATCTCGGCACGCGCACACTGCATATTCCATCAGGTGGAAGGTCTTTACATCGACAAAAAAGTCTCCTTCGCCGACCTGAAACAGACATTGTTGTATTTCTCCAAAGAGATGTTCGGTGCCGACACCCAGATACGTCTGCGTCCGTCGTATTTCCCCTTCACCGAGCCCTCGGCAGAGATGGACATCTCGTGCAACATCTGCGGCGGCAAGGGCTGCAACATCTGTAAGCACACCGGATGGCTGGAAATCCTCGGCTGCGGCATGGTGGACCCCAACGTGCTGGAAGCCAGCGGCATCGACAGCAAAGTATATTCCGGATTCGCTTTCGGAATGGGTGTGGAACGTATGGCAATGCTGAAATACCAAATCCGCGACCTGCGTCTCTATTTCGAGAACGACCTGCGTTTCCTCAAACAATTCGACACCCTTATATAATATGGCGACCATCGGACTGGAAGACCTGCGTTTCTACGCTTTCCACGGCTGTTTCGAGGAGGAACGCGCCATAGGTACGCATTTCCGTGTTGACGTGTGGCTGGAAGTGGACACCAACTCGGCACAGCAGAGCGACAACCTCGACGACACAGTGAGCTATCTTTCTGTTTACCAAACCATCAAAAAAGAGATGGAAACACCGTCGAAACTGCTTGAAAATGTGTCCGAAAGAATCGGAAAAGCGGTGCTTGACCTCTACCCTACCGTTACGAGCGTGAGAGTGAAAGTTTCGAAACTGAACCCTCCGCTGGGCGGACAGGTGGGAGCGGCAAGCGTGTGTTTGGAGAAAAGTCGCAACTAAGCGTTGGCAATCAACACCTTATAACCTATCTGACACGAGAGACAGCGTTTCTTTCGGCAATACTCATTATATAATTGTATCAGAGCCTGCGAATGAAGGGCGTTTTCGGGATTGAGCCCCGCCGCACTCCATTTCTTTATTATTGCGTTGTTCTCGCAAGGAAGGCTGGCGAGAATCTGTAAAGCGTTGTCCTTGTATTTTTGTTGCTGATATTCAATGCCGTAGAGCATGAGCGTTGGCACCCACGCATTGATGACAATCGACTCGGCGAAATCCGTTCCCAAGGCTTTCGACTTGCTTTTCACCGGCTTGTCGAAATGGTAGTGCGTCTGCCAATATTCCGAAGCCGAGACATCGAAAAAGGAAAGCAGGGTATCGACATCGGTGGTTTCCAACAGTTTGGAGAACAATCCGTTAGACTTGAATATAAAATCGGCGAACTGACTTATGCGGATTGTGGGGAACCCCAAAGGACGCACACGGAAGAATTTCCACAGATAACCTTCTATAGGACTGAGGTTGTACACTTTACGCTGATATTCGTACTCCTTTTTCAGGGCGTTGGGGTAGTCGTCGGAGAAATCCCCGTCGAGCATGCCCGCCTGTCCGAAAAGCAACGCTTCGATGCGGAAGGCCGACTGTTTTATCTTGGCAAACACCCGCATATCGATGGATTTGGCGAGGAGCTCGAACGGCATTGCGTTGACCTTGCCGCCGAAAAAGCGTGCCACAGCCCAATAGCAGCAGGTCTCCCACGAATTGCCCGACTCGGTGAGCAGGCGTTTCACCACCTCCGACTTCTGTTCCAGTCGTTCCACGGCGAGGCGTTCGAGGTAGGATTTTATGGTGAAGTCGGGAATCTGCGAAAGCACGTTTGAACAAGGGATGGTGTCGTCGACCGAGGGACGTTGCAGGGAGCAGTAGTTCTCCCAAACTCCGGGGCGAAGCTGGTTTTTCAGTTCCAACGTGGCCGGACGGCGGCCGTTTTCGAGCACCACCTCGGCATCGTTTTCGTACACCACGTGCAGGATGACGTTGTTGTAACGCTTGTCGGCCGAATGTCCGTGCTGGTTCCAGTCGGAGGAACGCAGATGAATCTCCACATTGCCCGCCCATTCGGTGTCGCCAATCATCAGTTTGCTGTTGAAGAAATCGGGACCGGCATCGTTGTTCACCTCGCCAACGGACATTACAACAATCTTCTGATTGTCTACGGTATAAATCTCGTTGGCAAGCAGTCGGTGTTTCCAGCAATAATGAAGAAAGGCTTCGGTCATAGGTCAGTCGTTTTCCACACCGTAGCCGAAGAGTGCGAAATCGCCGAGACAGGGGTCGCCGGGGAAGACTTCGGAGAGGCTGCGGGTGATGGTTTTTGCGGTGTTCAAAGAGTATGTCTGCGAAGGCACAAGGCCGAGTTTTGCGGCCATCTGCGCCACATGAGTGTCGAGAGGTATTATCAGTTCCGAAGGCGAGAAAGTACGCCAAGCGCCGAAATCCACTATGCCGTCGGTGCGAATCATCCAACGGAGGAACATGTTGAGTTTTTTCTGCGGACTTTTGTCGGTAACGCCCAACAGACGGCACAATTTATGAAAAGGCACGTTATCGTTGAAGGACTGCGACACACCATTAACGGCATGTTCTAGCGTATCGAAAACGGTGTAGAATAGGTACAACCGCGTAAAAAGTTCGTTCATTGCCTGATGGCTTACAGTGCGATAGAAAGAGGTGGTGTCGTTGGCTGGAAAGTCCTTCTCCCAAAGTTTTGAAAGCAAGTATTGCCGAGGTTGGTGGTTCATCATATCGTCCAAAAGAAGTGCGGTTTTCACAATCTGCTTGCGGTTGCCAAAACTGAGGTACGCAGTAAGCAACGCACTTATTTCCAAGTCCTGAAGCGAAGCGTCGCGGTAGCGGTTGGGCACTTGTATCGGGTCGTTGGCAAGAAAAAGATCGCGGTTGTTGTAGTGTTCCGCCCACGAGCGGAGCTGTTGTGCAAGTTGTTCGGTCATAATTATTTAATTATGGTTACGTCGCCTTTAAAATATGTGTTCTGGTGTCCTTCGCACTCGATGTCGCAGGTGTACATATACACACCCGACTGACACTTGCGGCCTTTGTAGGTGCCGTCCCAACATTCGTTGATGTCGTTGGTTTCGAACACCTTTTCGCCCCAGCGCGAGAAAATGGCGATATGGAACGACACGATCCACTCGCCTTTGAAGCAGAGCTGGTCGTTCTGTCCATCGCCGTTGGGCGAAAAAGCGTTGGGTATAAACACGTTGGGTCGTCCACAGATAACATCGATACAGGGCATAAAAAGACTGTCGCGGTACTCGCAACCGAGGGAGTCGATGACGGTTACATAATACCAAGTGCTGTCGTTAGGACCTGCCGTTGTGGTGGGCGTATTTGGCGAGCCGAGGGAGCCGCTGGTGGCATCCCAATGATAAGTGGCGCCTTGTACAGGAGTTACGTACAGACGAGTTGTATTGCCACGGAAAACGACAGTGTCGTCGGCCCAGACACGCATACTGTCGAAAACGCTGTACACATCCACAAAGAAAGTATCTGTAATACTGCAATTTACGCTATCGGTAATAACAAGCGAATACGTGCCGCTACAAAGCGAGTCGATAAAACTTGTGTTGGCACCGTGGCTCCATGAGTAGGTGTAAGGCGACACACCGCCGATGGGCGTAACGTCGATTTCACCGGAACAAAGGTCCTTGCAAGTGGCCTTAACTAAAGCCGTGTCGGTATATGGCGGAAGCTCGACAATCTGGGTGGTGTCGAAATATTCGCAGCCGTTGGAGTCGGTGATTTTAAGTATGTATGTTCCAATGCAGAGGTTGTGGCGTTCGGGTGCATAAATGGGAGCGTCGAGCCATTCGAAAACATATTGCGAGGGTCCTGTGATAGTGTCGAGGATATAGCCATTGCATGAAGCGGCGCAATTGGTGTGTCCTACGGCTTTTGTCACCACAGGTCCTTGCGGGTCGACAAGCGTAAAGTTCTGAGTTACAGAACATCCTTTCGAATCCATCACCCTTATGGAGTAGTTGCCCTGACAGAGGTTATAAATGGCTGTGTCGGTGCGATTTCCCGTACTCCAACGGATATCGAAGGGCGGAGTGGCGTTGTTGAGCGACACCGAGGCAAAGCCATCACAGCTGCCCGGACACAGAGGATCCTGAAATACGACGGGCATGGCAATGGAAACGAAATTCACGAACACGCTGTCAATGCTGAAACAGCCGTTGGTGTCGTACACCTTTACATAGAAATACTGCGGGCCGGTGATATTGACATACGCATTGGGCGAACGCATTGTATTGGGATTGAGAGTGTCGGTAAAATAGCGGTTCGACGAGAAATGATAGAAATAGTAGCCATGACTCTGAGTGATGGTCGAAATTAGTATAGGGCTGGTGCAATCGGAGGTGTCGCGGTACAGCGACATGTTGATTGGCGACATTATGATATTTTGTGGGATAGTGTCGGTGCAGGCGCCGTTGGAGACCACGCAATAGAGCACGGTGTCGTTGTAGACGGTGGTGTAAGGATTAGCTATGGTGGAGTCGCTTACATTGCCCGAAATCCAGTGATATGTACATCCCATCTGAGGGTTCTGCCCGATGCGGATTTGATTTCCCGGACAGGTTTGTACGGTATCGAAAGGCTGCTGGTGCCCCAAAATCATTATCTGTTTAACTATTGAGTCGGTAGAATGGCAACCATTTTCGAGATAAGCCACAAGCATAACGTTGTAAATACCCGGCTGGGTGTAGATATGCGTAGGATTCTGTGCTGTGGAGGTGCCTCCGTCGCCGAAATACCAGCGGAACGATGTGCCGAAACCTGTATTGATAAACGTTACTGTGTCGGGGAAACAACCTACAGGAGGACGAATGAAGTCGGCCACGGGGAAGTCGTTGTGGACGTTCATACGGAAAATGCCGTTGTTGCAGTTGCTGCTATTGTTGGACGACGACAATGCGCTGGGAGTGGTGGGGAATCCCTGACATCCGCCGCAGCTGGCGCATACCGACTGGTAGAGCGTTGCCATCTTGTCGAAACGGCTGGTGCCGCCATCCACGTGGTCGTGGCCGGAGTTGGCATTGCTGCCGGTATGGCTCTCGCCGAAGAAAGTGGCATAGTCCATAGCGTTGGCTGTTTCTGTAATACAGATGACATAAAAGTCCTGACCGTCGGTGGAACTTTGGATGGCTCCCGGCGACACCTGCATGCCCCAAGTGCCGTTGGTGTTCCACGGCTGTATCTGACCTGCAAGATAATATCCGCAGAAAATCCTGCCCCAGCCTGCGGCATACACACGGTTGCACACGTCGGCGGCAAAAGCCGTGGGCGAGATGTTAGGCACACCGCTGCCCGTGCCGAACACTGTGGACCATATAAGGGTGTCCAAATCGGCTCCGAAACGGGCGAGAAACTGTCCGCTGTTGGGGACATTATACTGGGCGTTGTGTATCAGGGTGTTACCAGAAGCCTTGGTCTGTCCGAAGACAAACACATGGTTTTGCTTACCGGTACGCACAAAATAAGCCTGGTCGTAGGCTGGTGAGCCGAAGAAGGTTGAGCCCATCAGCTGGGTGCCATTGGACGAAATTTTGGCGATGAAAGCATCGGCAGAGCCACCGTTGTAAGACATATTATAAGCGTTGGCGGTAACCAGATAATCATTCGAGTTGGTGCCACCACAGACCAAGATATTATATTCGTCGTCGGTGTCGATGGAGTAAGCGGCATCGTCGTTGCTGCCACCTATATAGCTACTCCACAGCAGGTTGGACAGATTATAGTCCAATTTGAAGACAACGCCATCCTGCCCTCCTCCCGCGGTGGGCTGAAAAGAACCAGGGGTAGTTGGGAAGTTGCTAGAGAAGGTGCATGATGCCACGTAGACGTTGTTGAGGTCGTCGGTGATAAGCTCGCCACGCGCACCGTCGCCGTAGTTGTAGTAGAGCGAGTCGTTGCCAAGCATCACAATGTCGTTGCTCGACGAGAAACGCTGCTTGTAGTTGAGTCCGTCGTTGCCGGTACCGCCGATATAGGTAGAGGCGCCAAGCCGTGTGCCTGTGGCGTTGAGGCGACACACGAAAATATCCGAGCCGCTGGGGAAATTTATCACCCCGGTGCCGAGATAAGTAACGCTGCTTCCGCCGCTGAAAGTACGGCTATATGCCGACGTTGTTGTCGGAAAATTGGGAGAGCCCGTGGTTCCAAGAATCACAAGTTCGTCAAACTCATTGACATACAAGCTATGGGGCATATCGGCGTATGTGCCGCCGATGTAGGTGGCGTACACGCGTTGCGCGCCTGTGGCGTCGAGTTTTATAACACCGATGTCGGCATTTCCCGCCGAGGTAGTCTGAAAAGCACCAAGAGTTGTTGGATATCCGTTACCGAAGACAAGTCCGGCGGAGTAAGTGTTTTTGTGCGAGTCGAAAGCAGCGGTGGTGCCCCAGTTGTCGGCCACGGAGCCGGTGTAGGTGGAGAAAATCAGCATCGGGTCGATGACGAGCGGCTTCGACGCATCGTAGTCGCCGAGGTCGAAAGTAACTGCGTTTCCTTTCAAGCGGTAAGAGCATTTGACTTCAACTTCCTTGCCGTCAATGATTTGGTAGGCATACGGCTCCAGCTCCACGATGTCAAGCACGGAGGTCTTGATGATGAGGTTGCCGTTTTGGGTGCGGAGTCCGTCGGTGCCGTCGTAGCTGAGGCAGATCTTTTTTGGCGATGCACCGGGATGCAGCACGAAATCGTATTTCAGGGCACCTTCGGCGGAATAGACCTTGAGGTCGGTCTTGGGGTAGATGTTGTGATACTCAACCGTTTGGAACAGATGCACTTCCGAAGCCCAGTGTTTGGGGTCGTTGCCGATGAAATAGTTCTCATAAGTGTCCTCCTTGTCCTGCCCCACGATGGAATCTGCCTTGGCGTTGACGAAATTGACGCGGTAGGCGTGGAAACGGTATTCCTTGTTGGTATTCTTGTCGTTGAGGTAGGGCTTGCCCTTGGGATTTTTGGGGTCGGAAAGCAGTATGGTGAAGCAGTTGCGTTCCATAAAGAGGTCGGCATTGCTCATCACCGACTTGAAAAGGATATTGCTCTCCCACTGTCCTTTGTTTTCGGTGAAATGCATACGTCCGCCCACGCTGAGTGTGTCGCGGGCATTACGGGCATAGAGCGGCGTAGCGGAGAGCAGCGTAGCTATCAGGAGCAGGAAGATGGCAAAAATCCTTTTCATAGCTTTTTGTTTTTCAGAACATTAACTTATTTTGTCGAAACCGAGGAAAGGCACCAGAGCCTCGGGCATGCGTATGCCGTCTTCGGTCTGGTAGTTCTCGAGGATGGAAGCCACTATGCGCGGGAGGGCGAGGGCGCTGCCGTTGAGGGTGTGTGCGAGACGCATCTTGCCGTCCTTGTCCTTGAAACGCAGTTTCATACGATTGGCCTGGAATGCCTCGAAATTGGACACCGAACTTACCTCGAGCCATTTCTCCTGAGCGGCAGACCACACCTCGAAGTCGTAAGTAAGTGCGGATGTGAAGCTTATGTCGCCGCCACAGAGTTTCACTATGCGGAACGGCAGTTTCAGTTTCTGCAGAAGTCCGCCAACGTAGTCTTTCATTATCTCGAGCTGCTGGTACGAGTGGTCGGGGTGGTCGATAACAACGATCTCCACCTTGCTGAACTCGTGCAGACGGTTGAGGCCGCGCACGTCCTTGCCGTAGGAGCCTGCCTCGCGGCGGAAACACTCCGAATAGCCCGCATGACGGATGGGAAACTGTTTTTCGTCGAGAATCACATTGCGGTAGATGTTGGTGATAGGCACTTCGGCGGTGGGTATCATATAAAAGCCGTCGAGGGGTATCTGGTACATCTGTCCTTCCTTGTCGGGGAGCTGGCCGGTGCCGAGGCCCGAAGCTTCGTTGATCATCAGCGGGGGCTGGATTTCCTCGAAACCTGCCGCTGTGGCGTTGCTGAGGAAGAAATTGATGAGGGCGCGCTGCAGGGCGGCACCTTTGCCACGGTACACGGGAAATCCCGCACCGGTTATCTTGTTGCCAAGTTCGAAGTCGATAATGTTGTATTTTGCGCACAACTCCCAGTGTGGCAGTGCGTTGGCGGGGAGTTCGGGCTTTTCGCCGAAATAGGCCACAATCTCGTTGTCGTCGGCGTTTTTGCCCTTGGGGACGGAGATATGTGGTGCGTTGGGGAGGGCTATCAGCTTGGCGTTGAGCTCTTTCTCGGTCTCGGCCAGACGGTCGGAGAGTTCTTTCTCGCGGGTTTTCAGCTCGGCGGTGAGGGCTTTCTTGGCGTTGGCCTCGTCCTGACGGCCCTGCTTGTAGAGCATTCCTATCTCTTTGGCGATGGCGTTGCCCTCGGCCTTGGTGTCGTCGCATTCTTTCTGGAGCTGACGGCGGGTATTGTCGAGGTCGAGAATCTCGTCAACACGCTGTTCCACATCCTTTACGTTCTTGATTTTGAGGCGTTCGATGGCCTCCTGTTTGTTATCACGTAGAAATTGAAGTTGTAACATGATGTTTTACAATATTTTATCTATTATTTTACATTATTTGGGATATTGCAAATATACGATTTTTTTTAATGCGGAGAGCGGATTTCGGAATTCGGAAGTGATTTTTTAATGCGGAGAGCGAAGTTCGGAACTCGGAAATGATTAAAAAAAGTGAACTGTGATCAGTGAACTGTGATTGGTCGCAGTTCCATGGTCTTTGGTCATTTGACCAATTTGAGATTTTCAGATTTTCAAATGTAGAGATACGGCGAACATCAGGATTTCAAATCCCTATACTCAATTGTGTCGGATGAAGAAACTGCCTGTGGCAGTTTCGATAGCCGCAGGTGGAGAATATCAAATCCGCCAAAACAAGAAAATCATCGCATTCACGCTTGGTTTTTGATTTTGCAGGATTTCAGCGTCTTACGGTAAATGACAAAGATTACAACAAAAAATATCAGATTGCTGAAATAGGAAATGTCCACATACGACTGCCACCAATATTCGGGGGAATCGACTATTTGGGGCTCGGTGAAAAATTCTAACAGCAGAGAGGGCAAATAGAAATCGACAAGATAGCCCAATACAGCAACTGCTAGGACAACAATCAGATTAATCCGTACCGAAGGTCGTTTTCTTACCAGCTGGTAAACGACTCCTATTGTTAGCAGGAGCAACATAAAATGCACAACGGCGTTCAAAAGCATCGGATGTACCAGAAGCCTGACATTATAGGCAATGGTACATACCAAAAAGAATACATAACCGAAAGCGCTGTAGAGCAACATCCCGCCATAAAAACAACGCGCTATGCTGTCGGGAGTCCGTCTTTCAGCACAGTAACGCCAGCACAAATAAGCCAAAGTAAGCAGCGCAACGACAATGTTTTTCCATTTGTTCAGCTCACTCAAAAATTGTTGGGAGAGACCATATTTATACAGATTGTCGGACAAAAGGTAGGAGTCCATCAGATTTGTTCGAACAAACATTTGAAAAAAACTCAGCAGGTACACAAGCACAAACACCCCCACCACATGGAACCACTTGATATTCAAAAAGAAGGGTTTGCGAAATAAGAAAAAAATGACAGCAAGTTCGAGCAATGCACTCCCCGCCACCACCATAACGGGGTCCATAACGCTATACAAGTCATAGATAAAATAAAAGCACTGTCCCCAAATGGCACCGAACAGCCAGTAGGACAGTATTCCGAAAAGGAAGTAAAGGTAACGTACGTTTTCTTTAGTGAAGCTATAGGTCATATTTCTGTAATGGGGTTATATGTTGTTTATAGGGACTTCCAATTTGCGATTTTCGTTTAGAAATGCAACGACAGGCCAATCTGCGTGGGCGAGACATTGAGTTTCAGCTGTGTGGTTATCGGTTCACGGTGCCCGATGCCGCTGTTGTAGGAGTCGCGCACTTTGTTCAGTTTGTGTTTTCCCCTGATGGCGAGGATGGTGGTAGGAACCAACATGCAGACTCCCACCCCACAGGCCCATACACCCACATTTGCTCCTATAAAACCGAAGGTCCCCACAATCCCTACTTCACTCTTGTCGATACATATCATTCCCCAACCCAGACCTATTAGCGTTCCGCCACCGACAACCAGACCAGCCGACAGTCCCCCGAATATCAACGACTTACGGTAGAGCGACTTTCCTTTGTCGTAAAGTTCGAACATCTCGTCGGAAAAGAGGTTGTGCAACTCGTCGTTGGAGATGCGCGTCTTGGACTCGTCGGAAGTGTAGTAATATCCCATGCCTTTCCTCGCGATGGTCTCTATGCTGTCGTTCTGTGCAAACAGGCTACACGAAATGGCCATTACGGCAATCAGAAAAATAGATACCTTTTTCATTGCATTGTTAGTTATTTCGTTTATAATCAATTTATTATAGAAATTAGTCGGCATCGGCGGGAATTATGTCGGCAGAAATTGTATAGGTAAGTTTGCCGTAGCACGGACCGCTGGGATCTCCTTTGGGAAATGACTCGGTTTTCTCTTCGTAGCTGTATGCCGAAGATTTGAAATTGTACGGACTGAGACCAATAGTGTCGGTTTTATGAAAAACCACGGTGTCGCCAGTGACGAAAATAAATGACACACTGTCGCCGAAACGGAATCTGAAAACTCTTTCGCAAGATTCTTTCGAGGCAAATCCCATGCCGCAGTCTCCATCAACAATTTTCTCGGTGCCATCGGGAATTGTTACATTAATATTTTGTGAAATAACTGTTACCTCGAACCCGGAGTTGTTTTTTATTACATTTTCCTCAGTATATCCCGGGTCGCAGGAGAACAAAACGGCCGATATGGCCAACACCGTTAAAATCGATTTTAGTTTCATAATATAAATCAGGCGGACTTCATTGTTTTACTTTTTTTCGTTGCCATCTCCTCAAAATTTGCCGAAGTCCTTTTAGGACAAAATCGGAAGAAACGACACTGCAAAATTACAGCATTTTTTCGAATAAAACAACTTTTCAAAAGAAAAAATTTAGGGGGGGAGTAATCAATTGATAATTAATAATTTACAATTAACAATTGACAATTAGTTCGGAACTCGGAGAGCGGAGTTCGGAACGAATTTGGAGTTTTGAGTTGGGAGTTTGTAGGTAAACGATGCGGGGGTTCAACACTTCGACAAGCTCAGTGACCGCACCCACCGCACTTTCACTTCTTCACATCTTCACACCTTCACATCTTCACATCACTATTCACTATTCACTATTCACTATTCACTAAATATTATCATAAATCTCCTGAATTATCTTGTTTATACCCAGAAATTCGGCGCATGTTATTATTCCTCCGATGGTTACGCCGAGTATGCCGTGCGAGTTGATGTTCTGTCCGGTCATAAAGAGGTTGGGGATTTTGGTGCGTTGCGACACGTAGGTCTGGCTGGGGAAGTTTTTGTCGCGGATTATGCCGTACATCGAGCCTTCGTGGGTGGCGGTGTAGTCCTGATAGGTGAGCGGTGACGAGGTGTAGTACGACTCTATGCAGCTGCGTATGCCGGGAAACGATTTTTCGAGGCTGGCAAGCAACAGCTCGGCCTTCTGCTCCTTGAAATCGAGGTAGTCCTGTCCGCGGTGGCCCACACGGGTGCCTTCCCAACGTCGCACCTCGTCGAAATGCATGTAGCCGATAAGCTCGGCGCTCTGGGCATAGACGGGGTCTTTTTGGTGGCACTGGTGCATAAAGAGGTAGCTCTGCGGCCAGCGGGCTATGTCGTAGTCGTTGGATTTCCACACGTCGGGCAGCTCGTAGAAATAGTAGTTGTAGTTGAGGTACGGAGTGGCGTTTTCCTTGAACTTGATATAAACGGTGAAGTTGGAGATGGTGTTTTCGAGGTTCGACACACGTTCGCGGTAGGCCTTGCGGATGATGTGCGAGTCTATCTTGCTGAGGGTGGCGTGCGGGTGGACGTTGGAGACGAAATAGTCGGCTTCCACCACCTCGCCAGTAGTGAGGCGCACACCGGTGGCGTGGTAATCGTCGCAGAGGAATTTCTCCACCTCGGCGTTGGTACGCACCTTGCCACCGAATTTCTCAATGGATTTTGCCAAGGAATGGGCTATGGTGTCGCTGCCGCCGATAATACGGAACGCACTCTGTATGTAGAAGTTATGAATCAGCGCATGGACGTAGGTGGGAGTCTTGTCCTTGACTCCGGCGTAGAGCGGCAGATTGCCCGCCAGAACGTTCTGCAGCTTTAGATTTGACGTGGATGAGGCTATGAAGTCGTTGATGCTGGTTTTGATGTAGTCGGCTTCGATAAATATGTTGTTGTTTATCTTGCGGAGGTTGTAGAGCGGCGAAGCATCGGCAATTTCGCGCACACGCGAGAGGTAGGTCTCTATGTCGGAACGGTTGTCGGGGAACTGCTGTGAGAGGGTGTCGGCGAAACGCTCGTAGCCGTTGGCGAACTTAAATGTCTCGCCGGCAAGGGAGATGACGTCGTAGCCCTCGGTGTCGAGTTGCTGCAGTGGCACTGTGTCGAGCAGTCCGAGGTAGTTCCAGAAACGGTGCAGTATCTGGTTTTCGAGCATGCTGCCAATGTAGTGCATGCCTGTGTCGAATTTCACGCCGCCACGGCGGAAAGTCTGCAGGCACCCTCCTATCTGGGCGTTTTTTTCGAGGATGGTTACATCGTATCCGTTCTTGGAAAGCACGTAACCGCACACCAGTCCTCCGAGGCCGCTGCCCACTATCACTACTCTGTTCTTATTCATCGGCATTGGGGTGTTCGTATTTCAAATTTTCCGGCACGCTGACGCAGTTGGCGGCTATGTCCACCAAATCGGCGTCGCTGTCGGTGGCCGTGATTTGCAGTTTTTTCTTCACCAAGGCGGCAAGCAGTGCAAACTCGCCCTGTCCGCAGTTGTCGATACGGAATTCGCCGTTGTCGGGCAGTGCGGCGATGGCCTCGCGGTAGTTGCCGTTGCGACGCAGGTTCTGGCGTGCACGGCGTTCTATGTCGCGACCTTTATAAATATAGTTGTGCAGCACGAGGTCTGCGTAGTAGTCGGCGGTCTCGGTATCGCGGCACAGCTGTCCGTATTGCTCCACATAGTATTGCCGCATGGCTTTGGCAACGGTGTTGGCGTCGCCTTCCATAAGCGGATTTTCGTTGGTAATACGTGGCAAAATCTGCACATCCACTCGTCCTTTGCGCAGCATAAACTCCTGTTTCGGGAAAACATGTCCGATGCCGTGGGTGACGAGCGGCAGCACGTCCACACCAAGTTTTTTGGCCAAATGGAATGCCCCTTTGTGGAAACGCAGTATGTCGCAAGTCTCGGAACGGGTGCCTTCGGGGAAGATAAGCACCGAATAGCCATTGCGCAGAGCCTTTTCAACCTGTTTCTCGTTCTCCTCAAGTCCGTTGGCCACGGGATAGAAATCGGCGTAACGTATTATCCAGCCGTAGAACGGGCTGTTCCACACCCATTTGTTTGTCAGACAGATGATTTTGGGGTTGAGGGCAAGCGTATAAAGCAGGTCGAGGTGCGACTGGTGGTTGCAGGTGATGATGGCGGGCTTTTCGAAAGTCTCGCCGGCGGTGTTGTGCACATGCGCCTTAACTCCCGGCATCCAACGCACGCAGGTGCGCAGAAGCCCACATAAACATTTGTGGTAAAACAACTTATGCTTTGGCGTTTTGCCTCCGATGGTAAGCACGAAAAATCCCAAAATAGAGAGGAATATCGAGAAAACGAAGAAAACCGTAAAGGCGTAGATGGTTTTCAGAAGGTTGAGCAGGGTTATCGGCATCAGGCGGTCGTGGCCGCGTTTTTTGGTGAGCCAGCGGTAGATGAGCGGCGGGAAAATGTAGGCCATCAGCACCACGCAGAACATACCGATTATCGTTACTTCGGCCAGCGAGTGCATGGCAGGGTGTTTGGCAATAATCAGCGAGCCGATGCCGATAAACATAATGGTGGCCGACAGCAGCACCGAGTTTTTGTACGAGGCAAGCATCTTGCGGCGGTAGGTGTATTCGTACATCATCCCTTCGGTGACGAAAATGGTGTAGTCGTCGCCCTGCCCGAAAATAAAGGTGGCAAGTATGATGTTGATTATGTTGAACCGTATGTCGAAGATGTTCATTATGCCCAAAATCCAAATCCAGCCCACCGCCAGCGGCAGAAACGACAACAGGCTGAGTTCCAGCCGTCCGAACGAGATGGTGAGGAACAGGAAAACGATGAACCCGCAGATGTAAAGCACGTAGTCGAAATCGTCGGAGAGGGCGTCGACCATCTTGTCCACAATGCTGGTGTTGTCCATGGTAAAGACGGCATCGTCCACATTGCCAAGACGTTGCGACACAGCCTCGCGATGGTTGCTCTCCATCAGGGTGTAAACCATGCAGCGGTCGGGGTTGCTGCAGAGGTAATTAC
The DNA here is from genome assembly GCA_002309295.1 of Bacteroidales bacterium UBA1219. GTDB lineage: Bacteria > Bacteroidota > Bacteroidia > Bacteroidales > P3 > UBA1219. The sequence continues at coordinate 31,252 of DBXF01000013.1, forward strand.
TTGCAAACGAGTTGATTATCGGTTCAAAATAGGTATATTCGTGTGTTTCGTGGCTTTTGCCGATGATGTCGAAGAAAGGTTGCAAGGCTCCTTTGCTGTAGCCGAGTTTCGCGGCCTCGGCCTCGACGTTGCGCACAAGGTCGTCGCGGCGGGTGCTCCAGAAAGCCTCCCACTGCTCCACACGTTGTTTCTGCATCTGTTGCGAAGGCACAAAACCGCCAATCCCCGACACCTTGACCACGGTGCTGTCGGCGGCCATACTTTCGATGACGGGCATCGCCGCCTCGTAGCCGCGCAGAGCCTCCTCCATATCCTTGCCCTCGGCCACACAGTACACCGACGGCACGCCGCTCTCGGTCTGGGCTATCAACTTGTCGAGCTTCACCCGCTGGTCGGGAGTCATGTAGTTGATTTTACTCATGTCCGACTCGAAAGCCGTCTGTCGGCTGAAATAATACAACGGTATGGTTATCAGCACTATGGCAAGGACGAATATCTTGTTCTGTTCGAAACGGCGGTCGGCCACCTTGCCGAAGACAAGTCTTGTGGCTGAGCGGTCCTGCTTGTGGAACAGCGTTTTACGGAACAGATGCGGCAAAAAGACCAGTACAAAGAGTATCGTCCCGACAAGGAGCAGAGCGGCGAAGAGCCCTAGGTCTTTCATGGCGTCGGAACTGATGAATACAAGGCTCAGGAAGGCACCCACGGTGGTGAGGTTGCCCGTAACGAGTGGCTCAATTATGTCCTTGATAGTCTGTTCCTTGCTGTATCCCTGCTGGTAATGGGCAAGGAAATGCAAGGGGTAATTCACTGCAATTCCGACAATTATGGACCCCACCCCTATCGCTATCACCGACACGGTGCCTTTGAACAGGGCGAGGAACGCCAGTCCGAACAATGCGCCGAAAGTAATGGAGAACACAATGATTATCAACGCTCTGGCATCGCGGAAGAAGTACATCAGCAGGGCAAGGATGAGCACCAGCGCAAGGATGGTGGAGATGATGCTGTCGGTTTTGATACGGTCGGCGTTCTCCACCGAAATCACGGCGGCACCGATATAATCCACTTTCACCGTGCCTCCGAACTCATTTTCAACCTCGTGGGCAATCTTATCTATCTGTTGCACAAGCTTTTTGTTGCCCGAAGTCTCGCTCACGGGGTATTTGGAGGTGACAGCCATTATCGCCTCGGTGCCCTCCTTGTTGAAAACGTATCCGTCGATGATTTCGTAACTGTCGCCCATGGGGTTTCCGCCCCCAAGTTGCGGAAGCTTAGGCGATACGAAGCCCAGCGGGTCGTTCACGATTATCTTTTTGGCCACACCGCCGGCGGGCGAGAGAAGCACCTGCTTGTCGGCGGCAAGTGCCTGTGCTATCTTCTGCGGAGCGAGAAGGCTGTCGATACGGGCATAGTCGGCGCTGTCGAGGTAGTACGGCATATTGGCCTGCACGAATTTCGTCAGTTCGAAAACCTTTTCCTCGTTCACCTGATAGAAAATGTCGGTGGTATGCTCCGCCACGTCGGGACTTTCGAGACGTGCGGCCATGCGGTCCACGGCGTCCATGATTTTCTCCTGGTCGGGTTCGCCCTGCGTGGCATACACGTTTATCATTATCTTATTGGCCGCCCCAATGTTCTGATAGGCATAATTTTGGCGGTTGTCGTGTCCCTCCTGCGGCAAAAAACGGCTGATGTCCTCAACGAAATCGAGTCGCAGCAGACACAGGGCCATCAAAGCGAGCAATACCGTCAGCACAACGACCATCAAGGGATGACGTTTGTCGAAAAAGGCATATAGGCGGAGCAGTATATTTCTCACTTTTTCAGCAATTTAATCAGTTTTCGGATTCCCATCGACGGATAGCCGTAAACCACGGCCAGCAGGCAGAGCACTGTGTTTAGCACGCTGATACGTGCAAAGTCGGCGGTGGGCCGGAAATGGCTCACGCGCTCCTCCTGCGGGGGGTAGTAAACGTTTATGGGACAGGACTTTATCTTCACATCGCGCCAAGCGCAACGCACAAGTATCTCAAGTTCAGCCTCGTAGCGGTTGTTCAGCGGGTTGTGTCGACCGATCTTTTTCAGAGGATACACACGAAAACCCGTCTGTGTGTCGGGCAGACGGCGGATGGTCTGCACCGTGAACCAGAAATTGGAGAAACGGTTGGCAAAGCCGTTTTTCGAAGGCATATTGGGGTTGTCGAACTTGCGGCTGCCCACCACAAGGCTCCCTTCGTCGGCCGAATAGCAGTCGAGCAACGTGGGTATGTCCGAAGCTCGGTGCTGACCGTCGGAGTCGAGGGTTACGGCGGTGTCGAAACCCTTTTGCAGAGCGGCTTTGAAGCCTTGACGCAGGGCATAGCCTTTGCCGCGGTTCTTGGGGTAGGAAACAACTGTGACGCTATCGCCCAAAGTACGGAGAATGCCCTCGGTGCCGTCGGTGGAGCCGTCGTTTACAACAATGATGTCGGACACGAAACTGCGCACATCGTCAACGACGGCGGGCAATGTGGCCGCGTTGTTGTATGTGGGGATGATGGCACAGACTTTCATTGTGGCGGGTTGTCAGTGTTTCTCGCAAAGCAGGCTCGCTTTAACGACAATCGTTTCGGGGTCGGAAATGGTGGTCTTGGCGGAAAACAGGGTTTCGCTTTGCGCAACAAGCTGTATGTCAAAGGTAAACACCTTGCCTTCGGCCGGAGTCATAAGGTTCAGGAATTTCATGTTTTTCACCGTCGGAATGCGGATTTCGCCGCCTACGACCTCGGTAACCAACTGACGGATAATCTCCAAGGTGCAGACGCCCGGAACGATGGGGTTGTCGGGGAAATGCGCCTGGAAAATGACGTGGTCCATGCGGAACACTATTTCGCGACGAATGTGCAGCGAGTCAGTATCGTGGGTGCCGACAATGGTGTAAAAACTCCCGTCTATCATAGCAGCTATTTAAGGTTAAACATTTTATCGTCAATAGAGGCATTCACTTTGTGGTTGCTGAAAGTGATGGTGGTGCTGTCGCCCTCCTTCTCGTTCATAAACATTTTCACGGCCACCATCTTTTGTTTGTCCAAAGTCAGTTCCAGATGGTTGAAAAAGACTTTCAAACGGCGGTTGGCGGGAGTCAGCTTGATCCAATAGGCGTTGGCGCCGACATAGAACTCACTCTTGAAATTCTTGCCGTCGTCGAGCTCCTTGCCGCTCACCACACCGGTTATCAGCGCAGCCATCTGACGGTACATGCGTCCGTCTTTGCCCTGCTCTTTGCCATCAGCGTCGGTGACTTTAACTTTGGCACCTTCCATAACTACCACCGACACAGTGGGTTTAGTGTATTCCCATCGCAACGATGACGGTTTTCTGAAATACATAACACCCTCACTGACAGATACTTCGTTAAAGAGTGCCGATTTTTTCTCCTGTCGGAAATCGCATTGCATCGTCTGGAAATTGTCGTTCATCGCCGAAAGCAAGGCTTTTTTTTCGGCATCGGAAACGGCTTTGAAACCAGCAGGTTGGGCCATGGAGCACAGCGTTGCGGCAAGCATGACCATAAGGGAAAAAAGCCTTGTCTTTTTCATAACACTTTATTTTAAAACAATGAAATACATGCCGGCAATGATAAGAGCCACACCAAGCCATCGTATCAAGGGGATACTTTCGCCGAAAACTGCAGAAGCCAGAATCATGCTGAAAATAAAGCTGGCACCTGACAGGGGGTGTATCACCGAAAGGTCATGATTTTTAAGTAGATACATCCATAACACAGTAGCTGCAAACATTGCGCCGCCAGCTGCCAAAAGCCACCAGTTGGTGAACACACGCCACGACCATTCAAAACGGTCCGAAAGAGTGGCCTTTTTCATAAACACCTGCCCGAGCGCAAGACACAACGACTGCAGTAGGCTCCATAATATCAATATAACTTTAGACATTTGAAAGTAGTGCTAATGAATACTCTAAATCTTTGAAATGATTAACCACGAGTATGTTACGCGGTTTGTCGATATTTTTATCACTATTATTCGTTAAAAACGAAGGAATTTTGCCGTTTTTCAGACAAACGGCCGCAGCGTAGATTCCCATGGCCGGCATGGTGAACCCTTCGCCGAAAAGATGTTTGTAACGTAGCACCGCAGCCTGTGGCAACATACGGCAGAAATCATCGTAATGACGGTTGTTATCGGCATTTTCGTCCTTGCCCGTCATCACCGCTGCGATGTCGGAACGTTGCAGTCCGTGCCTTTGCAGCATTGCGTCGAGGGTGCACTGCAACTCCTCTTCGCTGGGACGGAAAAACAGCTGTGTGTCAAGCAGTTCGCACCAGGCAGCTTCCGTCTGGCGGTTTTCCAGAAACATCGTCAAAGCCGTTTCGCCGGCGAAGGTGCCGTCCCAGAAGTCGACCTTGTCCAGAAGGTCGTAGTAGTCGGGCGTCATCTCGTCGTGACCGCCCACCAGAGCAGTTTTAATCTTGCCCAGCTTGAACTGCAGGAAAGCGTCCTGCAAGGCACTTTCGAACGACACCCCGCGTTGCGAGTAGGTGCAGTTGTAGCCGTGGCAGTGCAGGTTAAGCGCCACCTGCGAACTGATGGTGTTGTGGGTGGACTGCATGAAATAGGTCGGCGTGAGCAGCTGCTCGCCGTCCACTACCATGGCGCGGAGGAATTTCTCGGTGTTTTCGATACATCCCAAGCCCGTACCGGTGATGATGGCGTCGATGGCCGAGCCGTCGGCGGTAGGCAGCGCCGAGAGTGCCGTAGTGAGAGCGCGTTTCAGCACCGCTCCCATGCGGCGGGCCGCTTTCGGGTCGATAAACTGCTTATAATCAGGCGACAGAGCCCTGACATATTTCTCGTTGTAGAAAATCGGATTTTCAAACCATTCCTCGCCAAGAGGCTGTTGCACACTTATTTGCGAAGCTCCACCGATGAACACCCTGCGTTTTTCGTCGTAAACGCTTGACGTATGTGTCTGTTTTTCAGGCTGGTATTTGCCAAAAATCAGCGACGAGTCGTTGCCACCGAAACCGAAGGAGTTGGTCATCACATGGGTGAGCGAAACGCCAGTTTTCAGGAATTTCTGCGGCACCACAGGCACGTCAGCCATAGGCGTCTCGAAACCGAGGCTCGGCGGGATGAAGCCGTGTTGCATGGCAAGTATGGAAATCACCGCCTCCACGCTGCCCGCGGCACTTGTGCAGTGTCCCGTAAAGGCTTTGGTGGAGGAGATTGGCGGGTAGTCGTTGCCGAACACCCGCAGTATGGCGTTGCCCTCGCTGGAGTCGTTGTTTTGCGTGCCAGTGCCGTGCGCGTTGATGTAGTCGATGTCAGATGGTTGCAGACCGCTGTCGGCAAGAGCCTGTGTCATAGCCAGATACGCCCCTTCTCCTTCCGGCGAGGTGGCCGTCTGGTGGAAAGCGTCGCAGCTGTTGGCGTAGCCTTCGAGGGTGCAGAGAATCTCCGCCCCGCGGGCCTTGGCCTCGCTCTCGCGTTCTATCACGAGGAAAGCGGCGCCTTCGCCGAGGTTAAGGCCGTTGCGACCATCGTCGAAGGGACGGCAGCGCTCGCGGTCGAGAATCATCAGGGTGTTGAAACCGTTGAGGTGGAACTTGCTCAGACACTCGGTGCCGCCCACCACGGCTTTGTCGGCCCTGCCGCTCTTGATGAGGTTGGCACCGAGGATGATGGCGTTGGAGGCCGAGGAACAGGCGGTGGAGATGGTGGTGGTCTGCGAGAAACGGCCGAAGAAATCGGCAGCGAAAGCAGTCCCTGCACCGCAGTCGTGGGCCGCGATGTAGGCCACATCTTTGTCGTCGAAGAAACTGAGGTACAGCTGTTCGCTTTTCTCCATGCCGCCCACGGTGGTGCCGTTGATCAGCGCCACACGGCCGCTGTCGGGCTGCAGGTGCGACTGCTGCAAGGCCTCGCGCATGGCCATAAGAGAGAGGAGAGGCGTGCGGGTGGTTACCACGTCGGCAGGGATGTCCATACGCTGGCGCATCTCGGCTTCGGTCATCGGCACCTCGCACACGGGAATGTCGGTATGAGCGGTGCTGAGGTACCTTACGGCACCCACACCGGAACGGCAGTGCAACAGCGCGTCGAGCGTGGACTCAACGCCCACACCGATGCCCGTAACGATACCCATCCCCGTTACTACAATCGCGTCTCCCATCAAAAGAAAAGGCTTATTTTGTACGGTGAGCCTGGATGTATTCGGCCATCACTCTTACCGACTTGAATACGTCCTTGCCTTCGGCGGCTGAGTTCAGCTTGATGCCGTAGTTCTTCTCCATCAGCACTATGAGTTCCAGCGCGTCGATGGAGTCGAGACCCAGACCTTCGCCAAAAAGAGGAGCGTTTTCGTCGATGTCCTCAGGTTTCATGTCTTCGAGGTTGAGCACCTCAATTATCTGTTTCTTAAGCTCTAATATCAGTTCTTCCATTGTGTTTTTATTATCTTTTTTTCAAAAATTAAAAGTGCAAATATACGATTTTTTTTGTAAAGTGACAAATGATTTGTGATTTGTGATTAGAAAAATTTATAAAAGAGACTGATTTTGAGCAAAATAGCACTCCACTCCTCACAATTCTGTTTGTGGCTTTTTTGAAAGAGATGAAAAAGTGTCTATTGCAAAATACACTTTTGGGAGTGTTTTTGTATTATGAGGGAAACAAATTTGCACGGTTGGTTTGAAAAAAATGTACAGAAAAACGACTTTTTCTCGTTTATCTGTACAAAATTTTGAAACCATATAATAAAACAGGCTGGTGGTTTATGTTGCCCCTTAGGGGCGTAATGGTTGGGGGGGGGATTTACTAACCGGAGGTTATCACCTCCGGCTGTATTATTGCGCCCTTACAGGGCTATAACGAAAAAATTATAAGTCAGCTAACGCCGAACTAAAACTTCCGAACTCCGCATTGGCTGCGCCGAGCTAAAGGTTCCGAATTCCGAATTAAACAAAGCTTTCCGCGGCCATGGCGTCGGCCATAAGGAGGCCTTTTTGTGTGGGACGAAAGGCAGTGCCGTCGTCGGTGAGGAGTCCGCGGAGGACGAACTGCCGGGCTTTTTCGGCAAACTGCGAGGCAAAATCGGGGAACCGCTGTTCCAACACGCTCTTTTCCACGCCTTTGGCTGTGCGCAGGGCTGTCATCACGTACTCGTTGTAGAGGTCGGCGGCGGTGAGCACCTCGCTCTCGCTGAAAGGAGTGCCGTTTTTCACACCTTTAATATATGCAGCAATAACCGCCACGTTCCACCGCCGCTGTGTGCCACTAAAAGAGTGCGCCGCCGCCCCGAAACCCATATACCGGGTGCCGTCCCAATAACCGCTGTTGTGGCGCGAGTGGTAGCCGCTCTTGCAGAAGTTGGAAATCTCGTACTGCTCGAAATTATTTTCTTTCGCCCACTGTATCAAGGTGTTGTATTGGAAAATAACCGTTTCCTCGTCGCATGGTTGTATTTTGCCCTTTTCAACAAGTTTGGCGTAGGCGGTGCCTTGCTCCAAAGTGAGCGAGTAGCAGGAAAGATGCTGTACGTCAAGCGTTTCCACGGTGGCGAGGTTGCTCTGCCAGCTGTCGGACTGCGGTATGCCATAAATCAAATCTATGGAGATATTGTCAAAACCGCTATCCTGCGCTGTCTTCACGGCTTGCACAGCCTGCTGTGCGGTATGACGGCGGTTGAGCAGTTTCAAATCGGCATCCGAAAAGGACTGCACGCCGATGCTCAACCTATTCACGCCCAGCGTTTTAATCTCATACAAATATTCTTTGGTAAGCTGTTCGGGATTGGCCTCGAAGGTAAATTCTTCCAGTTGCGACAAATCGTAGCAACGGTGGAGTGTGTCCAGAATTTTGTAGAGTTGCGAAGGGGTGAGCAGCGAAGGCGTTCCGCCGCCAAAATACAGTGTCTTAGCATGTTCCGTCCCAAGTTCGTCCTTGCGCAGTTCCATTTCGGAGCAGAGGGCGTCCACGTAGGTGTCGATGTCGGCCTCGCTTTTCAGCGGAAGCGAGTAGAAGGCGCAGTAGAGGCATTTCTGCCGGCAAAACGGTATGTGGACGTAGATCATCATTAGGGGACAACTAAAATTACTTTTGAACACGGATGACACGAATATAACTGATTGGCACTTCACATAAACATGAATTCCCATATAATTGACCATAAATTATTTAGGAATAGTAATTTATGGATAATTAGTGGCAATTATATGTTGAAAGAAAAACTGTCATTATCGTCTCTTTAAAGCATCTAATTATTTGTTAATCAATTGAATTCACCGATCATTTGCAGATATTCCGTTTCAGAGATGATGGGGATGCCGAGGCTCTGGGCTTTCTTCAGCTTTTCGGGACCCATCTTTTCGCCGGCAAGCACGTAGGAAGTCTTTGAAGATATGGAACTTACCACCTTGCCGCCGTGCTGTTCGATATGCTGTTTGATGCCGTCGCGGGAGAAGTTGGCAAAGACGCCACTCACCACGAACGTCTTTCCGCCGAGGGTGTCGGAGACCTGCTTGTCCTCCAACTCGAAACGCAGTCCGGCGTTTTTCAGCCGCACCACAATCTCCAGATGTGCAAGGTCGTTGAACCAGCTGTGCACCGACTTGGCTATCACCTCGCCTACATCTTCAACGGCAGCCAGTTCCTCCACGGTGGCCTGCGACAGGGCGTCGATATTTTTGAAATGTGAAGCGAGTTTCTTGGCTCCCACCTCGCCTACATATCTGATTCCCAGCGCATAAAGCACACGCTCGAAGGGCACCTGCTTGGATTCCTCGATGGCGGCTATGATGTTGGCGGCACCTTTTTCCTGAATGGAGGCCTTGCGTTTATCGTTTTCAATCACCTCAAGGCCAATAAGTTGCTCCATTTTAAGATAATACAGGTCGGCGACGTTGCGTATCAGCTTTTTGTTGTAAAGCATTGCCAGACGCTCGGTGCCGAGGGTGTCGATGTTCATCGCCTTGCGGCTGACAAAGAGCTCGAGGTTGGCCAGAATCTGCGGGTAGCAGCCGGTTTCGTTGGTGCAGTAGAAACCCGCCTCGCCCTCCTTACGCACCAGCGGGGTGCCGCATTCGGGGCAGTGGGTTATGTATTTGAAAGGCTGCGAGTTGGCCGGACGCTGGCTGAGGTCCACGCCCACTATTTTGGGGATTATTTCGCCCCCTTTCTCCACAAAGACGGTGTCGCCCACACGCACGTCGAGCTGCGAGATGATGTCGGCGTTGTGCAGGCTGGCACGTTTCACCGTGGTGCCGCCCAGCCACACGGGCTCGAGGTTGGCCACGGGGGTAACGACTCCCGTCCTACCCACCTGAAAATCAACGCTCAGCAGTTTGGTCGCCACACGCTCGGCCTCGAATTTGTAGGCTATGGCCCAACGTGGCGACTTGGCGGTCATCCCGAGCTCGTCCCAGAGGGGTATCTCATTGACTTTTATCACGATACCGTCGGTGGCGAAGGGCAGTTCGGAGCGTTTTTTGTCCCAATATTCGATGTACTGCCGTATCTCGTCGATGTTGCGGCAGAGTTTGGCGTACTGCGGTATCTTGAAACCCCACTGCCGTGCCATTTCGAGACGTCCGAGATGGGTATCGGCGGGCAGGTTTTCGCCCATCATGAAATAGAGGCAGCAGTCGAGACGACGTTTCGCAACCTCGCGGGAGTCCTGCAGTTTGAGGCTTCCCGAAGCGGCGTTGCGGGGGTTGGCCATGGGCTCCTCGCCGTTGGCAACGCGCTGTTCGTTGAAAGCGTTGAAAGCCTCCCACGGGAAGATAATCTCGCCACGCATCTCGAAATCGGCGGGATAGTCGCCGTGCAGCTGCAAGGGGATGGTGCGGATGGTACGCACGTTGTCCGTGATGTCGTCGCCTTGCACTCCGTTGCCACGCGTAACGGCCTGAGTAAGAGCGCCGTCCTTGTAGGTAAGACCAATGGCTACGCCGTCATATTTCAGCTCGCAGACGTAGGAGAACTGTCTGTCGCCCAAAATGTTACGCACACGGGTGTCGAATTCGGTAATCTCCTCCACGGAATAGGTGTTGCCCAGCGAGAGCATCGGGTAGCGGTGCGTAACCTGACGGAACGACTTGTTCACCTCGCCGCCCACCCTTTTTGTCGGCGACGTAGGCAGGGCGTACTGCGGGAATTCCTTCTCCAGACGCATCAGCTCCTCCAAAAGTTTGTCGAACTCGAAATCGCTGATGAGCGAAGTGTCGTTCATGTAATACTCGTAGTTATAGCGGTTTAGCTGCTCGGTGAGCTCGGCGATGCGCTGTTTGGCTTCGGTGTAGTCCATGGTGTGAGTGTTCGGTTTTATTTCAATATAAGATGTTGGACGTTAATTATCTCCGTTTGTTCTCGACTTCAATTTGTCATATTAACTCAAAACACTTTTACTGATCCATTTTTTTCTGCAAGTCGGCTTTCTGCTTGCGGTATTTTTTCAGTTCGTCGGCGTTGCCCGGATGCGACGGGTCTTCGAGTATGTCAACCATAAGCGATGTGGCGTTGAAGTAAATCGAAGTCATCTCGTCGGGGTCGGAGGCGTTTTGGCATATCTCCATGCATTTAAGCAGGTTTTCCTTGGATTTGGCGATGTCATACATATCTTCATCCATCTTGTAAACCAAGGCCTTAGCAATGTAGTTGAGGGCTATGTCCTCTTCCACATATTCCTTATATCCGTTTTGATACAGCGGGGTAAGCACGGCAAGCGATGTGTCGAAATGTTTGTTAGCAGTATATATGCGGTTCATGGAGTAACAAACCACTCCCATACGACGATGGTAGTATCCGCGATTACGTTTCAGCGAGGGGTTGGTGTCCATGGTAGCGAGTTCACCGACGACGGCGGAGTAGAGTTTAAGAGCCTCTTTGTTCCATGTGTCGGCGTTGTCGGGGTCTTGTTCGGCAAGTTTTTCGAAACATTGGGCGGTCTGGCTCTTGATATTCAGCTCGTTGAATTTACAGTCGTCGGGGGCGGTGTCGCAGTACATCTGGCGGTTGAGCTCGCTGCATTGGCGGAACTGCTCCACGGCCTGTTCTAAGGAGTCGCTCATGCGGTAGTACCGGGCCACGGCGTAGGCCAGCTTGTAGTACTGGTCGTCGGGAGTTTCGCCGTACTCCATAAGGAATTCCTTGGCTTCTTTGGCATCCTTGTAATAACGCAGGGTAGCGACGGGCACGCCAATTTTCGACCAAAGGTCGCCCAGCTCTATAGCCTCGCCGATATAAGCCTGGTAATGGTCCATGTCGGTTAATTTCACGGAGTCGAGGTATTGGTAGAATCTCGATTGGGAAATGAGGGACTGCATGAATTCGTCATTATCATCGTAATATTTTATCAGCGTGGCTTTAAGTTTCTCGTATTTTTGGCTGACCTTTGTCATGGGCTTGGTTTCGTACAGACTTTCGGCCTTTTGCAACGACTCTATCATCTTGTCTATCTTTTCCTGTTGCGCCATGGAAACCGCCTTGCTGTAGTGCAGTTCGGCCCAGTTGCCGTACAAAGTGCTGTCGCCGAGCTTTTCGGCTTTTTTGAACTCCTTGTCGGATTTGTCGAAATATTTCTTGGCTTTTTTGAAATCCTGTTGTGCCAAAAACACATCGCCTTGGAAATGGTAAGCGGCGGCCTTGCGCGCGGTGTACACGGCCTTGGCCTTTTCGGGAATGCGTTTCTCGTAGTCGAACACCTGCTGGTAGCAGTCGAAAGCCTCGTTGTAGCGTTTTTGGTTGAAAAACGCATCGCCTTTTTGCAAACGATTGGTACACAGCTCTGTAATGGCGTATCCCGATGCATCGTCGGCGGCGGCTTTATCGTAATATCCGGCGGCTTTGTCGTAGCTCAGCATCGACTGTTTGTAAAGTTCCTCGTTGTACAGGCGCTCGGCCTCGTTGTTGTAAAATTCGGCCTTAAACATAGCGGTGTCTTCTCCGTTGCGCTTGGCCACAGCGGTTAGAATCTCCTCGGTGAAGGCATCCACCTTGTCGGCAATAAAATCGTTGTCGGTATGGTAGCCGTGGACTTTCACGGCGCGGTTCACCCGCAGGCAATGCCCATCGAAAATAGTGGGATAATACTTGTTGCATTCGTAGTAAGTGGCTTTGTATTCGTCGAACTTTTTAAGCAGTTCGCCAGGAGCGTCGTCGGAATAGAGCGACATAGCAACTATGGTTGTCTTGGTTTTGCCGAAAATGTTGGGCATAAGAATGTATGGCATGTCGTTTTTCAGCTCCTGCTGCAGGCTGTCGATGGCAGTTATATATACGGTCAAAAGGCTGTCGTTGTCCGACGAAACTTTTTGCATTGTGTAAAGGTAGAACAACTTGCTGCTCAGCGTGGGCTCCACTTGGTATAGCTCCCTTGCTGTGCTCACCATATAATCCTTGATTTTCGACGTCAACTCACTGGCTTCCAAATCAAAACAAGGTGTAAAGGACAAACCGAAAAGTTGATTGCGGAGGTATGTAGCTGTGTTTATGTATTCGTTTCTGTCCACTTTGCGAAACATATTGTATGCCGAGTCGAGATACTGCTCGGCTTTGGCCTGATTTTCGTCCCCCAAATATAAAATAGAAATTGCGGAATATTCCCTGGCAATTTTTTCTGCCTCGAACTTAGGCAATGACTGAGCTGCTTTCAAATCCTCAAAAGCCTGTTTTATTCCCTCTGCGTGGTCTTTTTCCGCGAACGTTTTCAAAGAATTTTGACTTAGATAATAGGGTGCCGAGGGGTCTTTGCTCTTTTTAAGTTCTGTTTGCCTTAGCTGCTCTGCTTCCTGCTCGTAGCCTTCTGCAGCAAGTGCATTATAATAGTCGTACAAAAACATTAAGTTGTTGAAACCATTGTCGTAAAGCATTTTGTAGTAATGACTTGCGGGGGTGGTGTCGTTGTTGGCGTCCCTCACTGCAAGATAATAATCAATACGCTGCAGGTTTTTGTCGCTCATGTCGCCGTCCACAATCTGGTTCCGGGCTTTTTCCACACAGCCGTCGATATCGCCTTTGAGCAGCATTGCCTCGCAATCTTTGCGCACATCTTTGTCGATAAAGCACCTCTTGAGCGGGTTAATAACGTTTGCTATTTTACGGTAGAAATCCCGAGTGCCTTCAAATTGGTTCAATTGCAACAGTTGTCCGGCAAGTTCATCTGTTTCGTCATTAATAATGGCCATATTGGTGTATTCACGGAACATTGGCACACCGGAGTTGCGGTAGAAATACATGCACAGCGAGTCGAAGAGGTTCTCGCGTTCGGTGTCATAACGCTTGTGGTCCACCATATAAATAAGTACGGAGTCCTTGGTAAGAGCGTCGGTTTTTATGTTCTTCCACGCCTTGCTGAGAAAAATGTAATTTTCCTTGCGCACTTTGCCCAAGTCCATAAAGTCGCCGTATTTTAGTTTCTTGGAGTTGAACACCGCCACACCGCCGGCGTTGGTGGTGAGCGTTTGTCCGCAACATTCTATAGTTACACCCGACAGCGGTTTGCCCGTGCCGTAGTCCAAAACTTTGAAAATCTGGCGCACCTGCGCGGAGGCAACGCCGCATACCATCATGGCCAACGCCATGGAAACCAAGGTTTTTCCGAATTTATTCATAGGATATAAGTGTTTTTTTATGTGAAAAAGATTTTGCAAATTTACGATTTTTTACAGATAAAAACAAGATGATGCATCAATTTCGACTAAAACTTTTTTTCGTTTGCATTAATTCGTTTTTTTCCGTATTTTTGCAAGTCTGTTTCGCAAGGACAGAAACCATTTCAGTAACAACGTAAAAAACACAGTATAGTCATGATAACATTCATCATATCAGTAGTTTTACTTTTGTTGGGGTATTTCATATATTCCAAGATTATAGAAAAGATATTGGGCGTGGCCCCTGCAAAAGCCACTCCTGCCACCACTATGGCCGACGGTGTGGACTATGTGCCTATGAAAACGTGGCGCATTTTTCTTATCCAATTCCTGAACATCGCCGGCGTGGGACCCATTGTGGGTGCCATTATGGGAGCGAATATGAGGCATGTCAAAATAATTACGATTTTAGCCATCTTGTTTGTAGTAAACACGAAAACAATCGCTCAAACAACAGACAGACAGCTGGTTGATAAAATCGTTCAGATAAACGACATACCTTATGTCGGAAACTTCGGAGACAGTTTGTATTGGAAAATTGTGGCCGAAGGACTTGACATTGTCCCCAATTTAATTGAGTTGATTGATGATACAACGACGACAAAAGCGACTATTCCAAATTGGGGAGGATATTATTGTGTCGGAGACATTGCCTTTAGCATGATAAACGACATCATTTTTCAGATTCCCATTCTCAATTTCATCCAAACAAAAACAGACTATGTAGGGGAAAAAATATATTTCGAATTTGTACAGTATGATTTTCAAAACAGAGTCCATCTGAAAAATGAGTTATCCGATTGGTTTGTAGCCAATAATGACGGTCTCGAGTGGGTAAACAATAAAAAAGAGTTTCTCGCCAACCATTACAATCCACCTTACATAAAAGGTCACTACGTTTTTAATAAATAACAACCGAGCATTAGCCGCCAATACAAAGCCAATAGACCGGTGGTCCTAAATTGCTGTCTGGTTAGTTGAAAACAACCTCGTCGGAGGCACAAGCCATCAATATATCAATGTCACGAAAAATATTTTTCCAAAATCCAATATTTTTTCGTAAATTTGCAGTTTGGTATTTAACCAGACAAAAAACATAGTTAGGTTATGATAACATTCATAATATCAGTAGTTTTGCTATTATTAGGATACTTCGTGTACTCCAAAATAATAGAAAAGATATTGGGCGTGGACCCTGCAAAAGCCACTCCCGCCACCACTATGGCCGACGGTGTGGACTATGTGCCGATGAAACCGTGGCGCATTTTTCTTATCCAGTTCCTGAACATCGCCGGCGTGGGTCCCATCGTGGGAGCCATTATGGGAGCACAGTTCGGCACGGCCTCGTTTCTGTGGATAGTGTTCGGATGTATCCTGGCGGGTGCCGTGCACGATTTCATCGCCGGTTTCGTGTCGTTGCGCGACAAGGGCTGCTCCCTGCCCGAAATCCACGGCAAGTACCTCGGCAACGGCGCCAAGCAGATTATGCGCTATTTCACTGTGATACTGATGATTCTGGTGGGTGCCGTGTTTGTAAAGACTCCCTCCACCCTACTTTTCGACAATTACTCAAAAGACTGGGTCATTACTATCGGCGACATGCAAATAACTTGGCAGATATGGATCTGGCCGGTGATAATCTTCGTGTATTACATGCTTGCCACCATGCTCCCCATCGACAAGCTGATAGGCCGTATCTACCCCATTTTCGGCATCTTGCTGCTGCTTATGGCCGTGTTTGTGATGTGCGCCTTCTTCTTCCGTCCCGAAGTGCATCTCACCGAGGTGTGGGAAGGCCTTAGCAACCAGCATCCCAAGGCCGACACCAACCCCATTTTCCCGATGATGTTCGTAAGCATCGCCTGCGGCGCCATCTCGGGATTCCACGCCACGCAGTCGCCGCTGATGGCACGCTGCATGGTTAACGAAAAACAGGCACGTCCTATCTTCTACGGCGCCATGATAGCCGAAGGCATCGTAGCCCTTATCTGGGCCGCCGCAGCCACATATTTCTTCCACGACAAAGCCGACCTCTGCGCCGGACAGAGCGGCGATGCCATGGTTGGCGTAATAGCCAACGAGTGGTTCACACCCGTGCTGGCCGTGGTTACCGTGCTCGGCGTTATCGCCGCCGCCATCACCTCGGGCGACACCGCTCTGCGTTCAGCACGTCTGATAGTGGCCGACATCTTCAAAATCGACCAGAAACCCATCTGGAAACGTTTCCTCGTGGCACTGCCCGTATTCCTGCTGGCCGGAGCCATATTGGTTTACACTTTCGCCGACGCCGACGGATTCCAGACCATCTGGCGCTATTTTGCTTGGGCCAACCAGCTTCTGGCAATGGTAACACTCTGGGCGATAACCGTTTATTTGACTATCAACAAAAAACCGTATATCATCACGCTTCTGCCCGCATTGTTTATGACAATGGTCTGCTCCACCTTCATCATCATCTCCGACAGCGGATTCGGACTGCCGCACACACTTTCGTACATCCTCGGCGGAGCGGTAACCCTCGCCTCATGTGTGTGGTTTTTCGCATGGAAAGCAAAAAAATCCGAGAAACTGAAGGAGAAGGTTTGAAAACACATATTTTCAAGTTTCGCATTAGCGAGAAACAGGTTTTTCCATGTCGCCTCTAGCGAGAAATCTATTTTTTTTGCAAAATAAATAAAATTATGTATTTTTGCATAATTGATTTAAAATACGGGATAATAAGCAGTTGCACAATTTGCAACGATAATGTACGCAAGTTTACAACCTTCCACGACCCAAGTCACGGAAAAGTGCAAAAAACCGCCTATTTTATGCAATAAATACTCCGTATTGCACAAAAAACATACTTTTTTGTGCAATACGCATCGAAAATTGAATAAAAATCGTATCTTTGCAGCGTGAAAATAGCCATTTTCAACAATAAAGTTATGAACTCAACAATAACGTTATGATACTAAATGCGCTAAAAAACCAAAACAAGAGTATAAATCCGACGATACGGGGATGTTATACCTTATTATTCATTCTTACTTTTTTCTCTTTTTATTGTCACGGTCAGAATGAAGACATTACATTAAAATTCAAAATTAAAAAGAAAGATGTTGGAAAAATCGAATTTCGTGCACCTGAAGTGAAAGATCGAGCGAAGAAAGATATGACGAGTGTTGTGGATAGTATGTGGTATGTTGGCGACACGTTATATGTCATATATTTGCAAAAAGCACTTGTTGAAGAAGTTTATGAACATCATGATGGAGATTTAAATTATTTTGGCTTAGGGTCAGTACTATTTGTACCACAGGAAAAACAACATATTCAACATCTGTCAGTCCCAAAAAGGCCGGAACACATCTGTTTGTACAACGGCAACCATATTTTTAATTTTAAAAGAACTTCTTCTCAAGAATATCAATTAACTGAATATCATCAGATTCAAAGGAAATCGGGGAGACCTAAAAAGCATTTGCAATTGTTAAGCACACATGGCAATTCTTTTGTAAAATATCATTTTTATGGCGATAGCACTTTTACACTAGAGTGGGGAAAAGAAAATGTAAACAATACTTCCAAAGAAAAGTTTGAAATATTAGGAAGCGGTGTACCGCCTTTGGTTGACTATGATGAAAAGACAATTATTTTAGGACAAAGTTGCGGAACTTCCTGTAAATATTATGTTATCTTGCCATTAGTGCCAAATAGCGTGGAAAAGATCTACATGTTTGCCGAAGCATTTAATTTAGAAAAAAAGATGGTTGCTTATATACCTGAAGAAGAAGACCTTTTTATTAGAGTAGAAAATTATGTCACAGGTCAATATTTGGATATTAAAGAGGAAAATATATGTCCAGCAGCTTTTAAAGGCGAATGCATTGATAGCGTTTATTTTTCTGATGATACTATTGTGATAAAGTGGCAGGGAACAGAGTGGATGAATGACAGGCCTGACCCTAAAGAGAAAAAAATTAAAATACAGTTGGATAATTAGGATTCCCATAACTCTAATTTGCAATCTCCACCCACTCGGACAACGCCACAAAAGCACGTCCAAAAAAATATATTTTCGAAATCCGATTTTTTTTCGTATCTTTGCAGGTCGTTTCGTCGTATAAAATCGTGCGAAACATTACGTCAAAACAATAATAAAAGGGAAAAATAGTTACATACTAAATAAATTCCATCGATATGAAAAAAGCATTTCTCACAACGATACTGCTGTCCACCCTGCTGACAGCCACCGCTTTCGCCGGATGGCGTGGCGGCACCATGTGCGAGATAATTGGCGTGGGCAACGTAGAATTTGGCAAACAGTTCCGCAACTCGCTCACACGCATGAACTTGCACGGCGACATCGTTTACATAATGGAACGCACCTACTATATGGAAGGCGATGCCAAAAAACTCTACAGCACCGACTCCATCAATTTCGACCGCCGAGGCAACCTCGACGACCGCGTGTATATCCGCAACAACGTATATACTTGGTATTCATATTATTTCGACGGCAACAGCTACGCCCTCGGCTGGAACGAATACGACCGCGCCGACAAACTGCAGGCTCGTACCGCCTACCTCAACGACCGCAAAGGCAACCGCACCGAACGCACCATTTTCTTTGCCGGAAAGATGAGCAAACGCGAGACCTACAAATACGAAGGCACCAACCTCGTGGAAGAACTGCATTACAGCGAAAACGGCAGCGTGTCCGAAAAACGACTCTACAAATACGACGGCAGCGGCAACTGCTCGCAAATTGAATTCTACGACGCCGCAGGCGACCTCAAACAGACTTACTACTACAAATACGACGGCAACGGCAACCGCATCGAATGGCGTTTCTACGACGACGACGAAAACCTTATAAAACTCACCACCTACTACTACGACGAACACAACAATGTAACCGAAATCCACTCGTTCAACTACGACGAGCATGTGAACTGGAAACACACCTACGTCTACGAATACGACGAGGACGGCAACTGGCTGCGCCAAACTATTTTCCGCAATGGCGAGAAATACCAGATCATCGAACGCGAAATAGCTTTCAGATAAAAACGAACGAACTATAACAGCAAGTGAGGATTTGGCAAAGAAATCCTCGCTTGTGTTTTTTAATGACATAAAACACAATGGATTACAATTTCAAAGAGATCGAACGCAAATGGCAGAGCTACTGGAGAGAAAATAACACCTACCGCTGCGAAAACTCCTCCGACAAACCCAAATACTACGTCCTCGACATGTTCCCCTACCCTTCGGGAGCCGGGCTGCATGTGGGACACCCGCTGGGATACATAGCCAGCGACATCTTTGCCCGCTACAAACGTCTGAAAGGGTTCAACGTGCTGCACCCCATGGGCTACGACGCCTACGGCCTTCCCGCCGAGCAGTACGCCATCCAGACCGGCCAGCACCCTGCCATCACCACCGAACAGAACATAGCACGCTACCGCGAACAGCTCGACAAAATAGGCTTCTCCTTCGACTGGAGCCGCGAGGTGCGCACCTGCGACCCCGATTACTACAAATGGACTCAGTGGACTTTCATCCAGCTGTTCAACCATTATTATTGCAACAAAGCCAACAAAGCCCTGCCTATCAGCGAATTGGAGAAACACCTGTCGCAACACGGCACCCAGGGCCTCGACGCCGCCTGCAGCGAACCCCTCGACATCACTGCCGAGCAGTGGAACGCTTTCACTGAAAAGGAGCGTCAGCAGACTTTGATGAACTACCGTCTTGCCTATCTGGCCGACATTCCCGTTAACTGGTGTCCGAAACTCGGCACCGTGCTGGCCAACGACGAGGTGGTGGGCGGACTCTCCGTCCGCGGCGGCTATCCCGTGGAACGCAAACTGATGCGCCAGTGGTCGTTGCGTATCACCGCCTACTCGCAGCGTCTGCTCGACGGCCTCGAGCTCGTCGACTGGACCGACAGCCTCAAGGAAATACAACGCAACTGGATAGGCCGCAGCGAAGGCGCTTCGGTGTTTTTCAACGTAGAAAACAGCAACAAAAGCTTCGAGATTTTCACCACCCGTCCCGACACCATTTTCGGCGTAACGTTTATGGTTTTATGTCCTGAACACGAGATGATTATGGACATCACCACCAACGAGCAGCGCAAAGAGGTGGAGGAATACCTCAACTGGGCCAAGAACCGCAGCGAACGCGAACGGCAGGCTGAGGTGAAGAAAGTGTCGGGCGTGTTCACCGGCGCCTACGCCGTCAACCCGCTCACCAACGAACATATCCCCATCTGGGTGTCCGACTATGTGCTGGCAGGCTACGGCACGGGAGCCATCATGGCAGTGCCCGCCCACGACAGCCGCGACTTCGCCTTCGCGCGTCATTTCAACCTGCCCATCCGTCAGGTGGTGAGCCTCGAAAAGGACGTTACCAGCGACCCCGCCACATGGACGGAGAGCATGGACGCCAAGACAGGCTATTCGGTGAACAGCGGTTTCGTTACCGGAATGAAAGTGAAGGACGCCATGAAAGCCGTCATCGACTGGCTCGACGAAAAAGGCATAGGCACACGCACGGTGAACTACCGCTTGCGCGACGCCATCTTCAGCCGCCAGCGTTACTGGGGCGAGCCCTTCCCCGTTTATTACAAAGACGGCATGCCCTACCCCCTGCCCACCGACAAACTGCCGTTGCAGCTGCCGAAAATCGACAAATTCCTGCCCACCGAAACCGGCGAACCGCCCCTCGGACACGCCACCACATGGGCTTGGGACACCGACAAACAGCAGGTGGTGGACAACACCCTTATCGACAACAAGACCGTTTTCCCGCTCGAACTCAGCACCATGCCCGGTTTTGCAGGCTCCAGCGGATACTACCTCCGCTATATGGACCCGCGCAACAACAACGAATATTTCAGCCAACAAGCCGTTAACTACTGGCAGAATGTGGACCTCTACGTGGGCGGAGCCGAACACGCCAGCGGACACCTCATCTACAGCCGTTTCTGGAACAAATTCCTGTTCGACATGGGCATGAGCGTAAAGGAAGAGCCTTTCCAAAAACTCATCAACCAAGGAATGATACAGGGACGCTCCAACTTTGTGTACCGCGCCAATTTCGAGAAAATGGCCGAGTATTATATTTGGCAACTGATAAAAGACGGTCGTCTGGGTGCCGATTTCAAACGCGACTACAAGGACGGCAAACGTCGTTTCGACTTCTACAGCGACCACAAGAAAATCATCATCGAGATAAAACGCAAAGAGTCGCTCGAAAAACTGGCCGAAGTGTATCAGGAATACGCCCTCGTACAAGGATTCAAGATACTGCTCATCTCCGTAAGCGACGTGATGAACGGCACCGACAACATCGAAAAACGTATCAAAGCCTGCATCGACGGCGAATTCACACCCGCACTGGAGCAGGAGGAAGACACTTTCGTCTCCTACCCCCTCTTCATCTCGAAAAACATCCCCGGACGTGAGGAGTTTACGATGCCTATCCACGTGGATATCAACATAGTAAACAACGACATACTCGACATAGAGAAGTTCAGGGCCTGGCGTCCCGAATTTGCCGACGCCCAGTTCCAGCTCGAGGACGGCAAGTACGTGTGCGGTTGGGAGATAGAAAAGATGTCGAAATCGATGTTCAACGTGCAGAACCCCGACGACCTTGTGGAACGCTACGGCGCCGACACCCTGCGTCTGTACGAGATGTTCCTCGGCCCCATAGAGCAGGCCAAACCGTGGGACACCAACGGCATTGAAGGCGTGTTCCGCTTTATGCGCAAGCTGTGGAAACTGTTCCACACCGAGAAAAACGACTTCTGCGTAAGCGACGAAGCCCCCACCAAAGAGGAGCTGAAAGTGCTGCACCAGACCATCAAGAAAGTTACCGACGACATCGAGCGTTTTTCGTTCAACACCTCGGTAAGCACCTTTATGATTTGCGCCAACGAACTCTCCACCCTCAAATGCAACAAACGTCAGATTCTGGAGCCGCTCACCGTGCTGATAGCCCCCTTCGCTCCGCACATCGCCGAAGAGCTGTGGCACCTGCTGGGCAACACCACCAGCGTAACCACCGCCGCTTTCCCGCTCTGCGACGAGAGCTATCTGGTGGAGGACACCTGCAAATACCCTGTGTCGTTCAACGGCAAGATGCGTTTCACCCTCGACCTGCCGCTTACCACCACGGCCGCCGATGTGGAGAAAATCATAGCCGAGAACGCCGACGTGCAGAAATGGCTCGCCGGAAAAGCCCCCAAGAAAATCATCTTCGTGCCGAAGAAAATCATCAACGTGGTATTCTAAAGCACGTCACTCCAAAATAAAAGGCGACTCCGTTGAGTCGCCTTTTTTGTTTTCATCCAAAAGCCGAAACCTGATTATTGTTTCTCCGCAACAGCTTTTGCCAACGAGAAAGCCTCGTGGATATTGTCCTCCAACGAGCAGTATGTCCACGAGCCGTAACGGCCTATGGAATATACATCCGACTGCTTGAGCAACTCTTTTTTCCTTGCCTTGTCCTCTTCCGAACGTTGAGTGATATGCACGTAAGCGGGGTCCATCATTATTGGATGCGAGGCAACCAGTTTCTGGTCCGTTATTATGCCCACTTTACGCAAGTCGGAAAGCGTGCGTTCGAGCAATTGGTCGATGTCGATGTCGCGGGCTTCGTGGTCGAAACCGATCTCCACATAAAGCGAGGTCTTGTCCTGCCCGATGATATTGTCATAAAAGCCGACTCTGTAGAAAACGAGCTCCCTGTCGGGGAAATAAATCCAGTTATTCTGTTTTTCCGGTCCTTTCTTGTCGAAACCGAGGTTGAAAACCAGCACTTTGTTCCACGAATAAACCTCCTTGTCGTACTCCACACCGCATTTGTCCATCAGAACGGGGAACGGCATTGTCGAAATAAGGTTGTCGTATTCGATAGTACGTTTGTCGGTAACGGCCTTTTTGTTTTTCATATCCACCGACAAAAGTTTCTCGCCAAGAAGGATTTTGGATTTGTCGACGTGTGACGCCACGGACTCCACTATTTTGATAACGCCTTTTCGCGGATATAGGAAAAACGAGTTGTACGACTGGTTTGTCGAATTTTTGAAGTTCCTCACAATCTGTTCCTTGTCGGCGTAGGGGAAGAAACGCCCCATGGCATCGACATCCAGTTTGTCCAGATCGGTGGCGTAGAGTTTTTCATTGTACGGAATAAGGAATTTCTCGGCAATGGATTTGCCGAATTTCGCAAAGAGCATCTTCTTGAAAGATGTAACCTCGGTGCTGTCGTCGATGGTGAAAAGGTCGTACAGGCAGTCGATGAACTCGTCCTTGTTCAGCTGGTGGATGTTCATCTGGAAAGGATAATCCACATAAATGCCTTTGTAGTATATCTGTGTGTACTTGCGGACTTTCAAAATATCCTTTTCGTCCAACCTGCTCATCACATAATCCTTGATTTCAGGTCGTTGGAAATGAAAAAAATGCCCCGAATAATCCCATACATAGTCGCCGGAATAGATGGTTTTGCAGTAACCTCCTATCTCATTGTCCTTTTCAACAATAAGATAATCGTTGGGGGTTTTGGCCGCATAGCTCAAACCGGAAATTCCCGCTCCAATAATCAAATCCATAGTCTTATATATTTACATTACAAATCAAACCACTACGTTTTTTTTGCGCGCATACGCCGCAATAACTTTTTTTGCAGTACACGGCGTGTGTCGCAACATCCAAATCAAAACCCGCAAGGATGTTTTTTTCTTGTAGAAGGGGTTTTTGTTATAATCCGGAACCTGATTCAGCAACTCGTCGTAAATCTCGCGGAGTGTGGCCGTTTTCGGTTCCAGCGAGTTGGACACATAGTTGAAAACCGATGCCATATACCCTTTTTTCAGATAGATGAAATCCACTTCGTCCTTGAATTCTTCGTAAAGACGGTTTTCTTTGATGTATTGCATCAGTTTGCGGAAAGTGGAAAGACGTTTCTGGTACTTCGTGCTGTCCTTTGTCGTGGTCACCGAGCCGGGTCTTATCAGATACCTGTAGAAAGGCTTGTCCACATAAGCTATGGACGCCGCTTTCATCCAAGCGCAGGTTACGAAATAGCTGTCGTCGGCGGAGCGGTCCTCGGCAAAAAGAATGTTGTTGTTCAAAAGGAACTCCCTTTTGTAGATGAACGAAGCGAACAACGACACATAATGCGTAAGCAGGAACGAGCGTCTTTCGTGGTTTATGACTCCGTTGTCCACGTGTGGGTTTTCCAGAATCTCACCTATGCTTCCGTCGGGATATTCTTTTTGCATCTGGCAGCAGCACAAGTCGCAGTCGCCGTTTTGCTTGGCGGCGTTATATAGCTCTTCGAACATTTCGGGCAGCACCCAATCGTCGCTGTCGACAAAAGCCACATATTCGCCGTTGGCCTGCGGAATAGCGAAATTGCGTGCCATGCCTGCACCAAGGTTGTGCTCTGGTTTCAGGAACCGAAACTGTCCTTCGCGCGGATGTCCGGCTATGGCGCGTTTGGCAATGTCGATGCTGTCGTCGGGACCGTGGTCGTCGACAAAGATAAACTCCATTTCGTCCAAAGTCTGTGCCAGCAGCGACTTGGTGCATTTTTCGATATATTCTGCCACACCATAAACAGGCAGTATCACAGAAACTTTTACCATTTTCAGATGTTTTATTCTATAACAATCGCTTTTCCTTTTAACTACGCAAAAAACATTTTTCGATTTTGCAAAAATAAGGAATTATTCTGAATAATACGTGATTTTGCAAAAAATATTATACAAAAGAGCGATAAAAAAAGACGGAGCCGCTTGTTTGCGGGCTCCGCCCAAATGCTATGATAAAAATAGATGTTATTTCTTTATGATTTTTTTCACGTTGCCGGCGTATTTCACAATGTAAACGCCCTGTTGCAGGTTGCTCACGTTGATTGTTGCAGTGCCTTCGGCGATATTCTGTCTGGCCACTGTTCTGCCAGCCATGTCGATGATTTCCACCTGGGCATTGTCGCGAACATTACCGCTAACGGTTACAGTAACTTTATCCTCGGCAGGGTTGGGATAGACGGTGAACTCGGCTGCTTCGGCGGTTTGCACACCAAGGAAATCGAACTGAGCGCCTTCTTTCAGCTCGTAGCCGTAGTTGAGTTCCACGTAGTTGGTGAAGTTGTTGTTGTTGGTAAGCACCACGTATGTCTTTCCTGTGCTGTGCAGAGGCACGTCGAACTGACCTTCGGCCAGTTTTCCGAAATAATATTCAGCATTGGCCGACATATCGCCATTTTTGAATCTGCTGATATTGGATTCATCAACAACATAAATGCTCACGTTACCCAGTGTTTTGGTAC
Organism: Bacteroidales bacterium UBA1219; assembly: GCA_002309295.1. Taxonomy (GTDB): domain Bacteria; phylum Bacteroidota; class Bacteroidia; order Bacteroidales; family P3; genus UBA1219. Next base: position 56,234 of record DBXF01000013.1, read on the forward strand.
GTTGGAAGAAACGTCCGCCCTGGGCATCCACTGTACGTTGACCGGTGGTAACATTGTCGGCTTTAACCGAGAGGCTGAGGCTCTTGGTGGCGGGATATTCTGTCTGGGTGTAGCTTACTCGGTTACGTTGAGGTGTAAGGGTGGTGTCGAAAGTATATGTCTTGGAATATGTACGTCCGGCCACGGTTTTCATAGTGGTATAAACCTGATACACCTGATTTGCTGTGCTGGGGAAAGAGCCGAATTTCGGGTGATAGACTTTCATGTAGTACTTGTTGCCTGTACCCACAGCTATATTCACTTCACCATGGGCGTCGGTCCAAACATAGCCGGCACTCAATATGGAGGGGCTGGTAGCGCTGTACTGATAGTTGGTAGAATACAGATTGATTCTAGCACCATCGACGGGTTTGCCATCGCGACCTTTGATAGTTAATTTCAGACGACAGCCTGTTGTATCGTCGGAATAGGTTTTGGACACGTTGATATAGTTACCATCGGGCACTTCGCCATGTACGAAAGAGCTAGCCCAGCCGTAGTTGCCGTCGAATTGCAAGTTGGTCATTCCCCAGAAAGCTCCACGTCCCGAAGAGAGTCCACCGCGGAAGAATTCGTAGTGATGCCATACACTGTCGCCACCGTCGTGAATGGCTGCCCACACGTGGTCGTCGCAGTTGTCGGAGATATGCATACAGGGTATCAGACAGGTACGTGCGGCCGAGGTTACCAGTATGGCGTCCTCGTGACAGTTGCCGAAATGGTTTGTGGCTATCTGGTTGGGTTGCGAGGAACGCATCTGACTGGTAGAGGTAACATCCCAAGGAATGCAACGCGAGCACCAGTTGCCGAGCACATCCAAAGCACTTTGGCTTTCGCTGTAGTTTCGGTTGAAATACCAAGCTGTAGGTCTCTCATCCCACAAGTATTCGGGCATCTGCATCAGTTGTCCTAAACGGTGTATAGTGTCGATACAAACGCTGTCGCGATTACCCGAAGGCAACATGGGATAGCCGCACATGTGCACGTTTTGGTATTCGTGCAAAGCACTGGGGTTGTTCCAAAGGAAATCGCGCCAGAAATAGCCCCATGTGCGCTGGTCGGTGTACGAGGTGATGTCGCGCACCACAAGAGCTTCGTCGTACAGCTTGGGCATTACTATAAACATATAATAATAGTAGCGGTCCACTTCGCGCCAAATGTAGTTGGAGCCTTGTTTTATCTTATATTCGGTGGTGGTGTACCAGTCGTCGGTGTTAGTGTCGCCGTATTCTTTCAAACGAACATATTTCAGAGAGTCGGCATGTGCATATATCATCTCGACATTGCGCACCAGATACTGCCAGTCGGAAGCTTGGTTGAAAGCGGAATGAGTAAGCACTTCGGCAGGCAGATAGGTGAGCTGGAAGGCCACTTCGTCGAGAAATTGCTTCGGGGTTTCGTTTATCATCTGCACCATGCGTGTCTGGTAAGTCGATGTCATGCGACGGAACTTGAAACGCAGGTCGTATTGCATCCATACGGGAACTCTGGCGATGGCGCTTTCTATCGTCGACGAAAGCTGTATGTGGGTGCTGTCGTCGGTAATGGTGTCGTTTTCCACGGCAATAATTACCGATTCGCCCGGGGCAAGCATACGTTTGTTGTCCATGGTGACCGATTTGGTGAAAGGCCTACCGATGTTTATGCTCTGATATGCCGGAGTGTTGTCGTCGGGCAATGCCAAAACGCTCGTTGCCGGAACGGAGTTAGGACTGTAGATGCCTGGCATCTCCTGCGGACCCGCGGGCTTGGTTACTACAAAGTTCTGCTGGGCGCTTGCGCACAACGCTCCAAACAGCAATGCGATGGTGAGTGCTACTCTTTTCATTTTCTGTAAATGTTTATTTTTTAATGTTTTATATTTCTTTTCAGCCTTCGTTACAACTACGAAAGGAACTGCAAATATACATTTTTTATTTGGATTTTCCGAGCATCGGGCTGTTTTTTTAGCTCAAAAAAATGGCGGACTGATTACCAATCCGCCATTATGTTGTTTTTTTTTGTAGTTCTAAAAGCTTAGCCGCGGGCTTTCTCCACAAACTCCTTGATGGAGATTTTTTCGGCTGCGGGTTTTGCCTTCTCGCTGAAGAGCTTGAACATCATCTCGCCGCGCAGACGGCCGTAGATCTGTTCCACGTTCTGACGGTCCTTGGCGATGGTCTCGGCCATCTCGCCAATACGTTTCTCGTAGTCCTCGTCGCTCTCCTCGTCTTTCTTGGCATCGCGCTGTTTCAGAATGTTCGAAACTTCTTTCACCACATCGGCGTGCGAAGGAGTGATGTTGCCTTCCTTGCCGAGATTCTCTTCCAGTATCTCAACTTTGATGGAGGGCAGATACTTGGTTTCCCAATTGTTGACAACCTCTTCAAGAGTCTGGTCTTTCTCGCCTCTGTCGGCAATGTAGCGTTGCAGGAAATTGGTGGGCAACTCGGTATTGAAGTTGTCGAGAAGCCATTTCTCAACATCGTTCACGTACATTATATCGCACTGACGGGCGTAGCTTTCTTCGATGTCTTTCTTTATGGCTTTCTTGAACTGCTCCGCTGTGGTGATGCCTGCACCTGGATACATCTTGTCGTAAAGTTCCTGATTAACCTCGTGCGGGGTGATGTGAGCCAGGCTGCTGATTGTAAGTTCTATCTCGGCTTTGTATTTCTTAGCGTCGGCGGGAGCCAGATGGAAAATCTGCTCGATGTCTGCGGCGGCGAAGGCCTTGCCGACGTTCAGTTTAATCACGTCGTTGGCTTTCTTGCCCATAAGGGATTGTTTTATCTCTTCGTCTTTGATTTTGCCCACTTCGAAGGTGAGGTATTTCTCGTTCTCGCCCTCTTTTTTCTCGCCTTTCACCAGTTCCACGTAGCGGCCGTAGATAGCGTCGCTGTCGTTGGCGATTTCGGCGGGGATTTCAAATTTGCCGTAGTTGCGGCATGACATTTCTATCTGTTCGTCAACATCCTTTGCAGCCACTTTCACCTGATACAGCTTGGCGTCGATTTTGTTCCATTCGATGTTCATTGTGGGGAACAAGGCGGCGTCGAAATAGAATGTGAAGTCGGTCTGGTGGTCGAAATCCAGCGTGCCGGTCTTTTCGTGGTTGGAGATGGGCAGTCCGATGAGGTCGAGTTTCTCGTCGGTAATGTATTTGTAGAGAGCGTCGTTGAGGGTGTTCTGAACGGTGTCGGCAACAACAGCGCCTTTGTACTGTCTGTTTATCAGTCCCATTGGAGCCATGCCTTTTCTAAATCCGGGGATATTGGCCTTCTGGCGGTACTCTTTGAGAGTTTTGGTAACTTTTTCGCTGTAGTCGGCTTCGTTGATGTCAACTTTAATCAAAAGTTCAAGATCACTTACATTTTCTCTTGTTATATTCATCTTATTTTTTTTGTATAATGGTGATTACTAATACTATATACTTTTCAATGGAATTTGCAAAGTTACGAACTTTTTACGGAAAAAACAAATTTTTTTTACGGCTATTCAAAAGTTGTTCACAAAACAAAAAAAAAGATTACGATAATTATGTAAAAAAACGTGTCACCATGCCATAGCCCACCAACAAACACGAGACACATTTCGTGACACAGCAATACCTTTTGCATAGCCATGTTTCCAATGGTCCGACAATACAGGTCTTTGCTCTTCTAATGCCTTCTTTTTATTCTTCCAAAAATTACCATTATGAGCTTCTAACACGTAAACAATAAGGTCTTCTGGCAGTATCTCTCTATTATCTATATATTGTTTATTATCAATAATCAGCGTGTCTTTGTATTTGCCAAGTTTAAAATATGCATAGCGCATATTGGCAATAGGAATTTGAAGCGAATCTTTCATTGTGTTACGATACGATTCTGCATGTCTCATATATGGCACATCTATTGTAAATGTTGTTTCATCGTATTTTAATCTGTCTATATAATTAAGTGCCTCCAAACTATCCATCGTTGCTGTCGACACTTTTTTTGAATAATATGCACAACATCGGAATCCGCTTTCCCACGGCGATGAATAATATGAACCCCATTCGTTTTCTGAAGACAAGTTAAAACAATCGTCAGGGAAGAAATCTATGATATTAGTTTCATACATTGAACCCAACTGCCTGACAAACTGCTCTCTGGAAGGGTCATTCTTTACGCCATCGTTATATTGCGCACAACCAACAAACGGAATCGTAAATACAAAAAACAGCAGCAGCGATATTATTATTCTTTTCATCATTTTTATGACTATGTGTAAAGTTTATAACTGCAACAAATGTTTTGCAAAGTTACGAACTTTTTACGGATAAAACAATATTTGTTACAAATATTAATATGAAGGATACGAATCATCCACAAAACTAACATATTGCTGTTGAAATAATTCGGACACCCGCACGTTACAACGACGAAAGAAACGTTATTTTTGCAAAAAATCATTAATAATATGTTTAAAGGTATTTTATTAGCAATCAATGAAATAGACTCTGCAACACAAGTCGCCGCAGAGGCTTCCGAAACTGCAGTAACCACAGAAAAGCTGTCACTTTGGGAGATGGCGATGAACGGCGGATGGATAATGTGGGTGCTGCTGGCACTCTTAATTTTGTGCCTGTACATTTTTATCGAGCGTTTTCTCACCCTCAACCGCACGCTGAAATCTGACTCCACGCAGTTCATGACCAACATACGCAACTACATACACCAAGGCGATATCGATGGTGCCCGCTCGTTGGCAAAATCCACTAACTCGCCCATCGCACGCATGGTGGATTCGGGACTTTCGCGCCTCGGACGTCCACTGAGCGACATACAGACTTCCATCGAAAATGTGGGACGTCTGGAAGTGTCTGACCTCGAAAAACGCGTGTCGCTGATAGCCACCGTGGCCAGCCTAGGACCCATGATAGGCTTCCTCGGCACCGTTACCGGTATGATTAAAGCCTTCTTCGACATGGCTCACGCCGGAAACAACATAGAAATAAGCGTGCTCTCGAGTGGCATCTACGAAGCCATGGTAACCACCGTGGGCGGTCTCATCGTCGGCATCATTGCCTATTTCCTTTACACACTGCTCGTAAGCCGTATCAACAACGTGGTGTTCCAACTCGAGGCCCGTACCATAGAATTTATGGACCTGCTTAACGAACCCGAATCGTAAGTCATTTTCAATCACTATTTTAAACGATAGGTTATGATACGCAGTCAAAACCAGATAAAGATAGAATCGAACAGCTCCACCATGTCGGACTTGGTGTTTCTGCTGCTGATTTTCTTTATGATAACCTCCACGCTGATAAGTCCCAACGCCGTGAAACTGCTTCTGCCCGAGAGCAACAGCAAAACCATGGCCAAGCAGAACGTAACTGTTTACATCGACGACCAGTTTGCCTTTTACGTCGACGGCGAGCCGGCTTCCATCGAAACCCTCGAGCCGATGATACAAGAAGGCATTGTGAAAAGTGTTACCGACGGCGAGACTCACGACGCCTGCGTGGTGCTACGCTCCGACAAAACGGTGCCAGTGCAATACGTTGTCAATGTGATAGACGCCGTGAATGCCATCAACGAACATACCGGTGCACAACATAAAGTGATATTGGCCACAAGCCCCAAATAAACTTGCACACATGAAAGCCCCCGAAGAACAAAGAAACGACAGGATAAAAGCAGCCGCAGGCACCCTCATAACGATAGGTGTACTGTTTATGGCACTTTTTTTGCTGGGACTTTCGTACCAGAACCCGCCTCCCGAAGAGCAGGGCGTTGAGGTGAACCTCGGCGACAGCGACTTCGGCTTTGGCGACAACCCCGAACCCGAACCCACCGAAAATCCAGCGCCACGTCCCACCACTCCTCCGCGTCCTACCGCTGTGGCAGAAAACATAAGCACTCAAAGCACTCAGCAGAGCGTGGCCATCAACAAAAAGGAAAACAAGAAAGAAGATAAACAAACTAAAGTGGAGCCCACTCCCGAACAGCCCAAAGAGCCCGAGATAAACCAGAAAGCTCTGTTCCCCGGCACCAAAAAGACCAACCAGTCCGGCGGCAGCGAGGGCAAGACCTACGGTCCAGGCAACCAAGGCAAGGCCGGCGGCGACCCCAACAGCAACCGCTACGACGGCACTCCGGGCAAAGGCGGCACAGGATGGTCGCTGAAAGGACGTACCGCAAAAGCCCTTCCCGAACCCAACTACAACTCCAACCAACAGGGCAAAGTGATAGTTAAGATATGGGTGGACCGCAATGGCAACGTAACCCGCGCTGAAGCTCAGGCCAACTCCACTATAACCGATGCCGGACTGAAGAAACAGGCCGAAAACGCCGCCATGAGGTCCAAATTCAGTCCCGACCCCAACGCATCGGAACTGCAGACCGGCACCATCACCTACGATTTCCGCAAGTTCAACTAAACGCAGCGTTTATGCGTTATTTCATGCACTTGGCCTACAACGGCACTCCATACCACGGCTGGCAGATACAGCCCAACGCCCCTACCGTGCAACATACTTTGGAGGAAGCCCTTTCCATTTTCTGCAACGAAAAAATCAATATCGTGGGCTGCGGCCGCACCGACACCGGAGTTCATGCCACCAATTTCTATGCCCATTTCGACACCCAACAGCAGTTCGACGAAAACCAACTTACACATATATTATATAAGGTAAACGCTTTTGCAGGCGAAAACATAGCCGTGTACCGCATTTTCCCCGTAGCCGACGATTTCCACGCCCGTTTCAGCGCCACGGCCCGCACCTACCAATACCATGTGGCCACGCAAAAAATGCCCTTCCGTCAGGAGTTTGTATACCGCATTTTTTTCGACCTTGATGTGGAAAAGATGAATGCCGCCGCCGAAATCCTTTACCAGTACGAGGATTTCACCTCTTTCTCCAAACTTCACACCCAAACAGCTACCAACAACTGCAATGTGATGTACGCGCATTGGGACGAGATAGACAACGAACTGATTTTCACCATAAAAGCCAACCGCTTTCTGCGTAATATGGTGCGCGCCATCACCGGAACGCTCATCGATGTGGGACGCGGAAAAATCACCCTCGACGACTTCCGCAACATAATCGAGAGTCGCAACCGCTGCAACGCCGGCACCTCGCTGCCCGCCAAAGCCTTGTTTCTCACCGAAGTAGAGTACGGTGACACAAAACTTTAACATCCTATTTGTTAAAAAAAACTCACTCCACACAATTTGACGGCATTTTTGACGTTAAAGTCGTAGAATTATCCCTAAATCACACCTCATGAATTTAGAAATACTTATAAAACAAGGCATTGGCGATGTCCGTTTTGGCATGACCATGGCCGAAGCCGAGAAAAAATTGGGTCAACCAACCGAGACCGAAAACATCGACGACGCAACGGGCGAACAAATCACCGTAATCCACTACGACGACCAAGAGCTGTCGCTGTTTTTCGAAGGTGCCGACAAACTGCTCAACTGCATCGACATATCCAACGAAGACACCACTCTGTTCGGAGAAAAGATCTTCGACAAGAACGAACGCGAGATTGTGAGCCTTCTTGTGGCCAACAAATACTACGAGCAGGACATCGAAAACGAAGCGTGGGGCGAACGGCGCGTCTCCTTCGCCGACGGCAATATCGACCTGTTTTTTGTGGACAACGAACTTAGCTCTGTCTCCATTGGAAGGTAAAATGCCCATCTTCAGCACTGCTTATTTCCCCTGCACCGCCTATATGACGGCACTTGCAGCCTGTCCGTCGGCAAGGGTGGAGGCTTTCGAGACCTACCCAAAACAAACCTACCGCAACCGCACCGTAATAGCCACCGCCAACGGCCTGCTACCACTCACGGTAAACGTCACAAAACCCAACGGCAACCACACCCTAACCAAGGACATAACCATCTGCAGGAAAGAGAACTGGCCCGTGCAGCACTGGCGCGCTATAGAGTCGGCCTACAACGCATCACCCTATTTCCTATACTACTCCGACGATGTACGGAAACTTATTCTCGGCAGCCATAAATACCTTCTCGACCTGAATATGGATATCCTGACTTACCTCGTTGGAAAACTGAAACTTACAACAGGCATAACTCTTACATCGGACTTTGTGTCCCCAGACCAAGCCGACAACGACTACCGCAACGTGTTTTCTCCAAAAGCCGAGCAAAGCCTCTTCAGCGACCGTCCCCCCTACCCTCAGGTTTTCGACGAAAAGAACGGTTTTTTCCCGAACATCAGCATCCTCGACCTACTTTTCAACCTCGGTCCCGAAAGTAAGCAATACCTGAAAGAAGCCGGAGATACTTTTACAAACCTTTAACAACCAATATCCTATGAGAAAAATCGTTGCAATCGTTTTGTTTGGAATGGTTGTGGGTTTTGGCAACACTTTTGCCCAACTGCCCTCGAATATAAAATGCTGGCAAGCCCCCAACATCTTGGCCGACAGCGCAAAAACGTTGGCCGACAACACGGTGGTTTACGACCCTTCATACCGACAAATCCCCTACCCCAACGGCGATGTGCCGCCAAAAATCGGAGTATGTACCGACGTGGTTATCAGGGCTTTCCGCAAGGCTTTCAACTGGGATTTGCAGAAAAGCATCTACGAGTTCCGCAAAGCCAAGAAACAGCCCACCAATACCAATATCGACCACCGCAGAGTGAAAAACCTTATGGCCTATTTCGACGAGGTGAAACAATTGCGCAACGACAAAGGGGGCAAATACCGCAAAGGCAACATCGTCATCTGGAATCTCGGCAACGGAAAGCTGCACATCGGAATTCTTGTTGAGGACGATGTAATTATCCACAACATCTGCTGCGGCCAGGAGGTTGAACCTATGTATATGCAGGACAAGGTGATACGCAACTACACATGGCGGTGTCTCGAGTTGGAAGGTCTTTCACCTAAAGAGATATACGATAAATACAAAGCGGGGGAACTGTAAAAAACGTCCTCTCTCCCCATACTATCACATTTTAATCCTCACGCATGTAAATACTTTTTTTGCAACAAAAATACATTTATGTCGTATAAATAAAAATCTTTGAGGCCAAAAAGCCTCAATAATAATACAAATAGGTGATATACAATAATTTAAAAACAATAAATTAGATGAGAATCCAACGGATTGTTTTGATATTATTCTTTATATGTTTATGTGTGGCCGCACAGGCTCAGGATGTGATTGTTACAAAGGATTCCCGTCACATTCAGGCAGAAATTATCGAAGTATCTCCAAGCGTAGTAAGATATAAGGTGTACGGAAAGCCCAATGCCCCTGTTACCACTATTTCAATAAAAGAGGTCGAATCGATAACATACGAAAGCGACATAGAGCCTGAAGAAACAGAAGAAGACTTCAACTATCAAAAGAACCCCCACAAAAAAGCGAGGAGACAAGCTTATATTTCCGGCACAGCATTCCATGCCTATATCGAAAGTGAGTTCTCCTATAATTTCAGATATTCCCTATTTTCCATCGACCCGCTGAAAGTCACTCTTGGAGCGCAGATTGGAGATTACGTATTTGCCGGAGCCGGAGCCGGAGGGACAATTTTCACTAAAAACATAGCCGAGAAAGGCTACGAACTCCTAGGCACTGATTCCATGGAATATTATGACGAAATATCGCGATATAAACTATCTGCTTTCGGAGTAATACGGCTCACCAAGCCGATAAACGAAAAAGTCGTCCCATTTTTGAATATCGAAGGCGGTGTCTCCGTCTGTCGTAGGGAATGGACCGAAGAATGGTTCGCCGCACCATACTTCTCGGCAGGACTCGGCATCTCAATCTCGCATTTCGAGATAAGCGCAGGATACGAACATTTTGCAATGCCGGTGGACAGGATGTATAAGCCGTACAGAGAGTGGACATACTTCACCGAAGACAGTCACGCAAACGGCGCCTTAAAATTCGGGAACATATTCGTCAAAATCGGGGCAAAAATCGGATACCTTAAACAATAGCCATCCGACATCCCCTGCCCGAAGCCCGAAAACGCACATGCAACACTCTATTTTTCAAAATCTTCGATAAAAAAAGCATTATCCATATACTTTTTTTATAAAAAACGCGTTTTAATCATTCGTAAAACTAAAAAAAATATACACATGGACTTAAGCAAAATTTTGGCAATTTCCGGAAAACCGGGTCTCTTCCAACTCGTTACGCGCACCAAAAACGGCGCCATTGTTGAATCGCTCATCGACGGCAAACGCATGCCTGTGTTCCAAAGCGACAAAATAAGCTCCCTCAACGAGATAAGCATGTTCACCTACGAAGACGACTATCCCCTGCGCAAGGTGTTCAGCAACATGTATGTGAAAGAAAACCACCAGCCCGTGGACGACAGCATAAAAAATTCGTCGAAAGACGCCCTGTTCGCTTATTTTGGCGAAGTGCTGCCCAACATCGACACCGAGAGGGTGCACACCTCCGACATCAAGAAAGCCATCAGCTGGTACAACCTGCTACTTAGCAAGGACATGATAGACGATAAAGCCGACGAGGAACCCGCCGAAGAACAAGAAAACACCGAAAACAAGGAATAACACCCTGCTCCGCAGAAAAGCGGCACCAAACAACCTCTCCGTTATGAAAGCATTCAAAGCCTACGACATTCGTGGCGTTTATGGCACCGATTTCGACAAGGAAGCCGTTTACAGGATGGGCTTTTTCCTGCCACGTCTTTTCGGAGCCCACCTTATAGCCGTGGGCTGCGACGCTAGACTATCGTCGCCCGAAATATCGCAAACACTGCTGCAAGGCATCACCGACAGCGGCGCCGACGCCGATTTCTACGACCTTTCCACCACACCCTTTATGTACTGGGTAACGGCAAGGCAAGGCTACGAGACTTCGGTGATGATAACCGCCTCGCACAACCCCAAGAACCACAACGGACTCAAAATATCCGCCAAAAACGCAGTCCCCGTAGGATACGACACCGGACTGAACAAATTGGAACATTGGGTGGAGAACGAGACACCCGTGCCCGTGGCCAACAAAGGTAAAGTCAACGACTGCAGCAACAAACTAAAAAAAGAATACCTCGAGTTCCAACGCCAATACCTCGGCGATTTGAGCGGACTCAAAATGGTGGTGGACTGCTCCAACGGCATGGCCAACCTCTTTGTAAAACAACTCCTGCCCGACAGCGTTATCTATCTTGCCGACACCATAGACGGCACCTTCCCCTGCCACGAGCCCAACCCGCTGGAACCCGCCAACATAGTGGCTTTGCAGCAGAAAGTGCGGGAGACACATGCCGACATCGGAGTTATCTACGACGGCGACGCCGACCGCGTGATGTTCGTCGACGAAAATGGCAACTTCGTCTCACCCGACCTGATGATCGGACTCCTTGCCACACGATTGCTCAAAGGCAACGCCGGCGCCAAAGTGCTGCAGGACATACGCACCTCCAAGGCCGTAGCTGAACTCATTGCCGAGCTAGGTGGCGAGCCTTGCATCTGGCGCGTGGGACGTGCCTACGCCGCTAAAAAGCTCCGCGACATCGACGGACTTTTCGGCGGAGAGCTGGCAGGGCACTACTATTTCCGAGATTTCTACTACAGCGACAGCGGCATTATGGCATCGCTGCTGATACTCAGCATAATTGCCGAAGAGCACCGCAACGGCAAGTCGTTCTCGCAAGTGATGGCAGGCATTGCCCGCTACAAAAACTCCGGCGAGATTAACTTCACCATCGACAAAAAGGCCGAAGCCATGGAGGTGGTGAAAAACCATTTCTGCAACGCCGAGCAACCTACCCGTTTCCTCGATTTCGACGGTTACCGCGTGGAATATCAGCACTGGTGGTTCAACATACGTCCCTCTAACACAGAGCCTTACCTGCGACTTATTCTCGAAGCCGACACCGACGAGCTTCTGGCTCAGAAGACCGACGAGATAAAGCGACTCCTCGCTCCGTTCATTTGTAAATGACATATTTGCAAATGACTGATAATGAGAAAAATATTAGACACTTCGGTTTAGTGGGCAGGAAACTGGACTACTCTTTTTCCAAAGCCTATTTCCAACAGGAATACCATAATATATATCCGTCGACGGCACATTACGAAAACTACGAACTGCAGTCGGCGGATGAAATTTTGCCGCTTGCCAAGGAACAACAACTTGATGGACTGAATGTAACCATACCTTTCAAAGAGGAGGTGCTCCCGTTTTTGGATTTCCTTTCCGATGAAGCAATGTCTATAGGTGCCGTCAACACCTTGAAATTCAGGCATCTGAATTCAGGCATCTTTGCAGAAGGATTCAACACCGACGCAACCGGCTTTGCGAAAAGCGTAAAACCCTATCTGTCGGAACATAGCAACGCCCTTGTGCTCGGCACCGGCGGAGCAGCTAAAGCGGTGGCTTACGTCCTGTTAAAGCACGGGGTGTCGGTTACTTATGTCAGTCGTGACAAAAAAGGTGACGACATTATCAACTACGAAGACCTCGACGAGCATATTGTGGAGCTCAACACACTGATTGTCAACGCCACACCCCTCGGCACCCTTGGCTTTGGCGGCGAAGTGGAGATACCTTACAACGGCATCACCCCCGACCATTTCTGCTTCGACTTGGTTTACAATCCGTTGGAAACATATTTTATTAAAGAAAGTGCCAAGCGCGGCGCCAGAGTGAAAAACGGCTTGGAGATGCTACACCGACAGGCTGAAGAAAGTTGGAGAATTTGGAACAGTTGAACATAACACATAGAAAACCATGAAAATACTTGAAGTAATTCAATATCTCAACCAGCTTATTCCTCCAGGATATCAGGAGAGTTACGACAACTGCGGGCTGCAGGTGGGCGACACCACGGACGATGTTACTGGAGTGCTCATAGCCCTCGACCTCACCGAGGCCGTGGTCGACGAAGCTGTGGCGACACACAGCAATCTCATAGTCACCCATCACCCGTTTATTTTTACAGGCATTAAGCGCATCGATGCCGACTCCCCTTCCGGAAAAATCATTTACAAACTTGTACGCAACGGCATTGCTGTGTATTCGGCACACACCAGTCTTGACAAAATGAAAACCGGCGTGAGTGCGCTGCTGGCCGAGCGTTTGGGTCTAGCCAACCAACGGATTCTGGCTCCCGAACCCAACTCGTTGAAACAGTTGGTGGTGTATTGTCCCAACGAGCAGTCGCAGCAACTGAAGGACGCCCTTTACACCGCCGGAGCGGGAAACATAGGCAACTACCGTCATTGCTCGTACTCCGTGGACGGCACCGGCAACTTCGAGCCTTTGCAGGGAGCCAATCCTTTTATTGGAACGGTAGGTCAGGACACCGCCACCGCCGAGGAACGCATCGAAATGATTTATCCGCAAGTGTTCGAAAGCAAGATAGTGTCGGCTCTGCGTGCCAACCACCCCTACGAAGAGCCCGCCTTCGCTCTTATCCCTCTTGGCAACGGCAATTCCGAGATAGGTCTGGGCATTATAGGGACTTTGCCACAAGAAACAGATATCAAAGAATTACTGCAGAAGGTAAAAGAAACCGTCGGAATTCCCATAGTGCGTCATTCGGAACTTTGTCGCAAGACTGTGCGAACCGTGGCACTTTGCGGCGGTGCAGGAGCCGAATTTATCGGGGCTGCGGTAGCGCAGAAGGCCGACATTTACATCACCGCCGACCTCAAATACCACGATTTCCAACGGGCTGCGGGACGGATCGTCGTTGCCGACATAGGGCATTACGAGAGCGAACAATTCGCAAAAGATTATTTTTATGACAAAATATCGAAAAAATTTCGTATATTTGCCGTCCGTATTGCCGAAACGGAAACCAACTATGTTGGGTATATGTAATTGAAAATTAAAAATATATCGATATATGGCAAAAAGAACAAAAACCGAAAAAGCACAGGCCGAAACGACCGTAGTTGACGAATTTGTAAAACAGCAGGATGTTGATATCGTTGTAGAAAAAAGGTTGCTGGCTTTATACACTCTGCAAAGCATTGACACGCAGATTGATAAAATCCGCATCACCAGAGGTGAACTGCCTCTCGAAGTTCAGGACCTCGAAGACGAAATTGTAGGATTGGACACACGTATCAACAACTTAAAATCGGACATCAGCACAAGCGAAAACGCTATCAACGAACACAAGGCAGCTATCGACATTCACAAGGCAGCCATCGAAAAATACACCAAACAACAGGACAATGTCCGCAACAACCGTGAGTTCGAATCGCTGAATAAAGAAATTGAATATCAAGGACTTGAAATACAACTCTGCGAACGCAAGATAAAAGAACTGAAAGCTGCCATCAAGGAAAAACACCAGCATGTGGAAATAGCCAAAAACCTTTTGGAAACCCGCAAAGGCGACCTTCAACTGAAGAAACAGGAACTCGAAGAAATCACCAGCGAGGCAGAACGCGAAGAGAAAGTGCTCATCCAGAAATCGCAGGAGCAGGAAAAACTCATCGACGAACGCTACCTGACCGCCTACAAACGCATACGCAACGCTGCCCGCAACGGTCTTGCAGTGGTATCCGTTGAACGCGAAGCCTGCGGCGGATGCTTCAGCCAGATTCCTTTCCAACGCCAGATGGAGATTAAGATGCACCGCAAAATAATCGTTTGCGAACACTGCGGACGCATTTTGGTTGACACAAACATTGTGGACCGCTCCAAGGCTCTTCTGGAAGAAAAATAAAATTCTGAAATCATAAACAAAACAACGGCAGGTGCTTCTACTTGCCGTTGCTCGGTTTTAAAGGCTATGACGACCATCGCAAGAAAATATGTTGCCGCTTTGTTGATGTGCATTGCCGTTTTTATTTCGGCGACTGCGCAAAAAGACAAATCGTCGTTCCAGATGCACGGGAACACCTTCCCATACATCACCATTGAGCAGCTAATACGTTACTGCGACATGGATTCCGCATCTTTCGACAGCGTTATGCGCAGCATGGACTTCGTTTTGGAGGAGAACATCTACACCAAAGGCACTTTGGACAAATCAAAGATGGTTTTCGGAAAATCGACGAATTTCGGCACCAGCATAGTATGGATAAGCAACGACACCAGTGTGAGCATAATAGAACGGATGCTCGAGAAATTCACACATCCGAGCAACATTTCCCTCTCCGACGGTTTCAGTTTTATGTACAAAAAATACGTCATCAGCGTAAAATCGACACAAGCAACACCTAAATACGAGGAGATAAATATCATAGACAAAGTAAATTACAACAAAAATCAAGACAACTAAAACACAACAACCATGATACACAAAATCAGTTCCGAACGACTTACTTTACAGCGAGTTAAAGAAATTATCGACAACGGCATGAAACTCGAGCTTTCGCAAGATGCCATAGACAGAATCGAGAAATGCCGCAACTATCTGGACCGCAAGATGGAAAACCAGAAAGAGCCTATCTACGGTGTAACTACCGGTTTCGGTTCGCTGTGCAATATCTCGGTAAGCCGCGAAGAGTTGTCGCAACTGCAGAAAAACCTCGTGATGTCGCACGCTTGCGGCGTGGGCGAGGAGGTGCCCCAGAACATCGTAAAACTGATGCTTCTGATGAAAATCCAGTCCCTTTCATACGGACATTCGGGAGTGCAGTTGCAGACCGTTCAACGTTTGGTTGATTTCTTCAACAACGATGTATATCCTGTTGTGTATCAACAAGGTTCACTCGGAGCCAGCGGCGATTTGGCTCCTTTGGCACACATGTGTCTGCCAATTCTTGGCTTAGGCGAAGTTTATTATCAAGGCAAACGCATGCCCGCCGCCGAGGTCAACGCAAAATTCGGCTGGCAGCCCATCGAACTGCAGTCGAAAGAGGGTTTGGCACTGCTCAACGGCACCCAGTTTATGAGCTCCTTCGGCACTTGGTGCATTCTCAAGGCACAGCACCTTGCACAGATGGCCGACAAAGTGGCCGCCGTTTCGCTCGACGCCTTCGACGGACGCATTGAGCCTTTCTGCGACGAGGTACATCTGGTACGTCCCCACAACGGACAGCTGGCTACTGCTCGCAACATGCGTAAATATCTGGAAGGCAGTGAAATAATCAAACGTCACAAAGAGCACGTGCAAGACCCGTACTCGTTCCGCTGCATACCGCAGGTGCATGGCGCCACCAAGGACAGCCTCGCCTACGTGGCATCGGTGATTGAGACCGAGATAAACAGCGCCACCGACAATCCCACCGTCTTCCCCGACGAGGATATGGTGGTTTCGGCAGGCAATTTCCACGGACAGCCCCTTGCTTTGGTGCTCGATTTCATGGCCATAGCCACCGCCGAGCTGGGCAACATCTCCGAACGCCGCACCTACCAGTTGATTTCCGGCAAACGCGGCCTGCCTCATTTCTTGGTTGCCAACCCCGGCCTCAATAGCGGTTTTATGATTCCGCAATATACTGCCGCATCGATAGTTAGCCAGACCAAACAGCTCTGTACCCCCGCCTCGGTGGATTCCATCGAATCTTCACAGGGACAGGAGGACCACGTGAGCATGGGCGCCAACGCCGCCACCAAGTGCTACAAGGTGATGCAGAACGTGGAACGCGTGCTGGCAATAGAGATGTTCAACGCCGCACAGGCGCTGGAGTTCCGTCGTCCGCTGAAATCGTCGCCCTTTGTGGAAGGCATGATGGCAAAATACCGCAAATGCGTGAATTTTGTGAACAACGACGAGATAATGTACACCCACATCCACAACTCGGTGAAATTTATCGCTGAATACGCCGACTAACAGATGGAAGCCCTGCCTTCGAAACTGCTCGAACGGACAGTAGAAGAGTTCTCGAAACTGCCGGGAGTGGGCAAACAAACGGCGTTGCGTTTTGCCCTGCACCTGCTTAGGCAGAACAAATCCGACGTGGCGCTATTCACCTCCACCATCGACCAGATGATGGCCGACATAAAGCTCTGCAAACACTGCCACTGCATTTCCGACAGCGACGTGTGCGAAATCTGCTCCAACCCCAAACGGCAGAAAGACGTGGTGTGCGTGGTGGAGAACATCCAAGGCTTGATGGCGATAGAGCACACGGCGCAGTTTACCGGCGTTTATCACGTTCTCGGCGGGGTGATTTCCCCCATAGACGGCATCGGCATCAACGATTTGACAATAACCCAGCTGTTGGAACGTGTTGAAAAAGAAGGCGTTAAGGAAGTAATTCTGGCTTTGCCAACCACTATGGAGGGCGATACCACTAACTTTTACATCCACAGACAGTTGCAACGTTTCCCCGTGCAGGTTTCAACCATAGCGAGGGGCGTGGCAATAGGCGATAACCTCGAGTACGCCGACGAGATCACCCTCGGTCGTTCCATTGTGAACAGGGTGCCGTTCGACAGTGTTTATAAAAATAATTAATCTAAGATAAAATGCAGAAATACAGCGAGACATTGGAAATGCTCAAAAACCACCGTTCGGTGAGGAAATACAAAGACCAACCCATAGAACAGGAGTTGCTCGACCAGATACTCGAAGCCGGAATGCGTGGCTCGAACACAGGCAACATGCAGATTTACAGCGTTGTAGTAACCCGCAACGCCCAACGGAAGAAAGAACTCGCACAGTTTCATTTCAACCAGCCGATGGTGGCAAACGCCGCCGCGGTAATCACCGTGTGTCTCGACATCAACCGCTGGGACAAATGGTGCCTGCAACGCAACGCCGACCCCGCCTACGACAACCTGCTGTGGCTCCTGACCGGCTCGGTGGACGCCACCATAGTGTCGCAAAACATCTGCGTGGCCGCTGAGGCTCAGGGACTTGGTATCTGCTACCTCGGCACGGTGCTCTACAACGCCCCCGAAATTGCCGAATTCCTGAAACTGCCCCGTGGCGTTGTGCCAATCACCACAATAACAATGGGTTATCCCGACGAGACACCTGCCGAATCAGACCGTCTGCCGCTCGATAGCGTGGTGCATTACGAGGAATATCGCGACTACAGTCCCGCCGACATCGACAAAGCCTTTGCCGAAAAGGAAAACCTGCAGCTCACCAAGGATTTGATAAAAGAGAACGGCACCGAAAACCTTGCACAGATTTTCACTCAGAAACGCTATACCAAAGCTGACAACATCGCCATTTCGAAAAAACTTTATAAATATCTGAAAGACAGCGGATTTTTGAAATAGCAATTCTCTTTGCAGCTTTATTCACATCCGGCTGGGGAAAAAACGAAACGGAAGCAGTCGGAAATATCGGTTTTTTGCAATAACTTTGCAAAATTATGACCGAGAACAAAAACCTAAAAAAAACGTTTAAAATACTGAGTAACAAATATGTTATTTGTACTCTTGTTTTCATTTTGTTTTTTATCATCATCGACAACAACGGTTTCATGACCTACTACAGGCTGCGAAACCAAAACAAAATATTGACCGAACAAAAGGAAAAACTCGAAGAAGACATCCTCATCGACAGCGTGAACTACGAAAAAATGACTCACGACCCCGCCGAGATAGAACGTTTCGGACGCGAAAACTATTTTATGAAACGGGACAACGAAGAAATTTTCATTGTAAAACGAGACAAATAGCAAAAGCATGAAAAAAGTTTTCAAAACATTTATATACTTAACGTTGTCGGGGACGCTCTTTTTTTCGTGCGGGACACTGAAAACCATGTTCACCGCCGACTCGGACTACGACGATTTTTCGTTTG
Source organism: Bacteroidales bacterium UBA1219 (assembly GCA_002309295.1). Taxonomy (GTDB): domain Bacteria; phylum Bacteroidota; class Bacteroidia; order Bacteroidales; family P3; genus UBA1219. The sequence continues at coordinate 74,925 of DBXF01000013.1, forward strand.
AAGAAAATTTTGACGGACAGAAGACCTACCGGAGAGTACCTTCGAAAAAGAAAGACCGCAACGTTGTCACCAGTACGGGAAAAAGTGGCAAGATGCCCATCACCTTCACCGACAAGGACAACGCCAAGCTGTACAAAGTGATAGAAAAATGGTATGGAACCCCCTATAAATACGGCGGTTGCTCGACCTCGGGCATCGACTGTTCCTGCTTTGTAAAAAGTGTTTACAGCGAAGTTTATGGCGTGGAACTCAACAGAGTAGCGGCCGATATCGTGAAAAACGTGAGCCTGATAGAGAGAAGCCAGTTGCGCGAAGGCGATGTAATTTTCTTTGCAAACAATAAAACTGCCATTTCTCACGTTGGTATATATTTGAAAGACGGAATGTTCGCCCACGCCTCCTCGTCGAAGGGGGTTACGATAAGCAAGCTGTCCGAAAAATACTGGGACACACGCTATTACGCGGCAGGCCGCCACAGTAAAGTAACCACAAAATGGTAGAAACGATGAAAAGACAAAACATAAAACGGATAACCGCCATCGCGCTGCTTGCCGCAATTCTGGCCGGCACAATGATTTCGTGCAAAAGCGACGTGAACATGACCCGCCGCAGAAAATCGCGCTGCAACACCTGCCCCACCTTCAGCTATACTCCCAACACACAAAACGATGTCCAAACCTGCGACCTTGCAAGACTATAGCGACACCCTTGCACCACACCTGCCGCCAGCAGCACTCCCTTACGTAGCCGAATTCCTGTTCAACAACAAAATTTCGCTCGTCCTAAGCCGTCCCCGACGGACCAAGCTCGGCGACTACTCCTTTCCCAATCCGCTGAAAAGGCACGGCCACCGTATCAGCGTCAACGCCAACCTCGACCGAAACACCTTCCTTTGGGTGATACTTCACGAAATAGCTCATTACCAAGCATTTGTAGCATTTGGCAAACGGCTCAAGCCTCACGGCGACGAATTTCAGGCGGCTTTCGCCAAAAATCTGCGTTTCTTCAACGAAAGGCACTGTTTTCCCACTGAAACAGAGGGACTTATCAGCGTCTTTTATTCCAAACGGCCTCTGCCAAAGAGTTTGGAACGCAAAATAGAGCGCACTTTCCGTGAAATGGCAGGAGAAACGACACAAGACGACGGGGTGCCGCTCTCGGCGTTGGCCGAAAACAGTTTTTTCTCCATTCGGGGACGCATTTTTAAGAAACTTGAGAAACGTCGCACACGCTGCAAATGCTTATGTCTCAACAACAACCGACTATATCTGGTATCGCTCGACGCAAGAGTGCAACCCGTGGCTATTGAAAAAATGAAATAAAAATCGTATTTTTGCAAAAAAAATCGATGGCACGAATTTTGGCTATAGACTACGGACAAAAACGCACAGGTATCGCAGTAACCGATGATTTACAGATTATTGCGACACCCTTGACGACTGTTGACACGCCAAAACTGATGGCTTTTCTTACCGACTATTGCAGCAAAGAAAACGTGGAATGCATTGTCGTGGGCGAGCCGAAACATCTGAACAACACCCCGTCGGAATCGGCGAAATACATCGAGCCGTTTGTAAAACAGCTGCGCAAAGCCTTTCCCGACAAGGAGATAGCCCGCATCGACGAGCGTTTCACCTCCAAAATTGCCTCGCAGGCCATCGTAAACTCTGGTTTGCACAAAAAACAACGTCAGAACAAGGCACTTATCGACACCGTGAGCGCCACTCTGATACTTCAATCATATATGGACCTTAAAAACAACACAAAATGATTTTGCCAATAATAGGACTCGGGCATCCCACCTTAAGAAAAACCGCCCAACCGATTGACGCCGATTATCCTGACCTTCAGCAGATTATCGACAATATGTTTGAAACCATGTACGCCGCCGACGGCGTGGGCCTTGCCGCCCCGCAGGTGGACCTGCCCATAAGGCTGGTGGTGATGGGCTATCGCGAATACGACGAGAAAAAGAAAGAGTACGTCGGCGACCCAATAGAACGCACCATGATAAATCCCGAAATAGTGGAGGCCAAAGGCGAGATGCAATACTACAACGAAGGCTGCCTGAGCGTGCCCAACATCCACGAGGACGTGCTGCGTCCCGAGACCGTGGTGGTGAAATACTACGACCGCAATTTCCAACCCCAGACCGAGGAGATGACTGCCCTGCTGGCACGCATAGCCCAGCACGAGATAGACCACCTCGACGGAAAAGTGTTTGTGGACCGCCTGTCGCCGCTGAAACGCACCCTGCTGAAACGCAAGCTGAACGACATCGTATCCGGCAAAACCCGCACCCACTACCGTATGAAATTCGCAACAAAAAAATAGAACAAAATGAAGATAAGAACCATCGTTATAGCACTCGCCGCAGGTGCCATGCTGTTTGCCTGCAGCTCCAAACACAGCCGTCAGGCCGACCTCGACAACATCACACGCTACGAGGACAGCATCGACATACAGAACACCATACTCTCCGTAGAGACTGGCAACCGTCTAATCGACTTATACACAACCTTTTCCACCAACCACCCCGACGACAGCCTCGCACCCATGTATCTGCACCGCGCCGCGCAGGTAGCCGCCAACATACACCGTCCCGACCTCGCACTGCAATACCTCGACACAGTAACTATCAAATACCCTGACTACAAGGACGTTGCAGTGTGCGCCTTCTACAAAGGCTTTGTCCTCGAAAACGTGGCCGGCGACCTCGAACACGCACGTATGGCCTATCAGGAGTTTATCGACAAATACCCCAACGACCCCTTGGCCGACGACGCACGCATAAGCATTGAAAATCTGGGACTTAGCCCCGAAGAACTACTCGAAAAAATCCTTAGCCAGAACACCGACGCGGTAATGGCCGAAAACAAATAACGCACCCCCATGCTCCGACAACTGAGTATAGAAAACTACGCACTTATCCGCTCGTTGCAAATAACTTTCAACGAGGGATTTACGGCTATCACCGGCGAAACAGGAGCCGGAAAATCCATCATTCTCGGAGCCTTGGGACTTTTGGCAGGACAACGTGCTGACACACAGGTGCTTTCCGACAAAAACAGGAAATGCGTGATAGAGGCGGTTTTCGGTATCGAAACGCTGGGATTGAAAAAGTTTTTCGACGACAACGACCTTGACTACGACGACAACGTGCTGATACGTCGCGAGATACTGCCCACAGCCAAGACAAGGGCATTTATCAACGACACACCCGTTTCGCTGCAGCAGCTGCGCGATTTCGGAACGAAAGTCCTAGACATCCACTCACAGAACCAGACACTCACGTTGCTCAACGCTGATTTCCAGATGCGTTTTGTGGACACACTTGCTGGAAACGAAAAACTTTTGAAAGAGTATTCTGCCCTTTATGGCGAGTATGTGCGGGCCAAAAACGAGCTTTCGCAACTACGTGCCGAGCTACAGCAAAACCGTCGCGACAAGGACTACAACCAGTTCCTTTTCGACGAACTCGACAAAGCCCAACTCGCTGAAAACGAGCAAGAAGAGCTGGAACAGGAATTCAACCTGCTCAACCACACCGAAACCATAAAACAGACCTTCGGCGAGGTGCTCGAAACCGCCGACCGGCAGGACGACGCGGCAATAGCACGGCTTCAGTCGGCCAAAAGCCAGCTTTCCAAGATAGTGTCGTACTACCCCGAAGTGGAAGAACTTTACAATAGGCTGGATTCGAGCATAATAGAACTTCGCGACATTTTTTCGGAGATAGAGAGTTTGGACGAAAACCTTTCCTATTCCCTTGAGCGTCAGCAATATGTATCGCAACGACTCGACACCATCTACAACCTGCAGAGCAAACATTCCGTAAGCACGGTGGCGGAGCTGTTGGAAATAAAGTCGCAACTCAGCGACAAGTTATTGGCAGTTACCGACTTGGACGAACGGATAAACAAACTGGAAAAACAGATTTCCGAAACCGAAAGCCGTTTGCGGCAGATGGCCGGAGTACTGTCGGAACGTCGTCATAAGACCTCGCAACAAATTGAGTCCGAGCTGCTTCCCACCCTCGCCGAACTGGGTATGAAAGACGCCCAGATAGTGGTGGAACTGACACCGACGGAAAACCTGCTCTCCAACGGCACCGATGCCGTGCGGCTGCTTTTCAACGCCAACCGCGGCGGCGAGCTGCGCGATGTGGGCAAAGTGATTTCCGGAGGCGAGCTTTCGAGGCTTATGCTCGCACTCAAGTCGCTGATAGTCAAAACGAACCTACTGCCCACCATAATTTTCGACGAGATAGACACGGGAGTGTCGGGAACTATAGCGGTGGCTATGGCCAACATAATGCAAAAGATGTCGCAAAACACTCAGGTAGTGGCCATTACCCATCTGCCACAGGTGGCGGGCAAAGCCGAAACACAGTTCAAGGTTTACAAGGAGAGCGACGAAGTCTCCACCCAGACCTCGATGCGGCAACTGACGGAGGAACAGCGTGTTGAGGAGATAGCCACTATGCTCTCGTCGGAAAAGCTGACAGCCTCGGCAATAGAAACCGCAAAACAACTAATGTCTTGATATTATGAACTACGAAATGTATTTACTGCGCCTTGTGCTTGCATTCCTTTTCGGAGCCGGCATAGGCTTGGAACGGCAGATTAGGCAACGCAGCGCCGGACTTACCACCAACGCCCTAGTTTCGGTGGGCGCCTGCGTTTTCATACTGCTGTCGGAGATAATGTACGGACATGAGCAGGGCAATATCGACCGCCTGCGTGTTGTGTCACAGATAGTTACAGGAATAGGATTTTTGGGAGCCGGCGTTATTATGCGCGACGGTTTCAACATACACGGGCTGAACACCGCGGCCACCATCTGGTGCTCTGCCGCCGTTGGCTCGCTTTGCGGTTTCGGTATGTTTTTCGAAGGCGGGATGGCCGCCGTTGCCATCGTGGGCACACATCTGGCGCTGAAACCCATCACCGACCGTTTGGACAGGCGTCCCCGCAAATATGTGGAGATGAGAAAGATAGGCGTAAAGGTGGTGGTTATGGGCAATACCTCCGACATTGACGAGATGCGCGACGTGCTGCTTTCGTTGGTGGACACCCTCGACAACGCCGAAATACAGAAAACAGAAAAGACACACAATTTGAAAGAGGGTCAGACGACAGTAACTATGGAGCTGCTCACAAAAGATGTGGAGAAGGCTTTCCGTCTGTTTCAGGACGAACTTTCGGGCAACACTCTGTTTTTGAAAGTCGCCACCGAGGTGCTATCGCAGCGCGTGGAGCACTGAAATTTCAGAAAAATAAACTTTAAAGGAAGAGCCACTTTGCGGACTCGAACCGCAGACCTACGCATTACGAATGCGTTGCTCTACC
>DBXF01000006.1:0-127 GCA_002309295.1 Bacteroidales bacterium UBA1219
TGGTCCTCGACGTCGTAACTTTCGTAGAAACCGAATTCGTCGTACATGTCCAAAGACTTGAAACGATGGATGTTGTCGTACACCGCACGCGGGTTCACGCTTATGGTCATCAGCGAGCTGTAGGGCG
>DBXF01000006.1:132-449 GCA_002309295.1 Bacteroidales bacterium UBA1219
ACCACGATGCGGTCGGGGGTGGTGTTCTGGAATTTGAGGTAAGGCACCCCGAAGGCGTGGTATTTGTAGTTCTGTGCGTCGTCGAGTTCGTTGTAGGCCGTTTCGGAGATACCCCACGGCAGGGTGTCGTGGCCGGTGTTGTGCATAAAGGCACGCTGGGCGCGGATGGCGAAACTGTAGGTCTCGTCCATCAAAGTATGTCTGTAGGTGGGCAGGAAGATCAGCGGCATAAAGTATTCGAACAGAGTGCCGTACCACGACGCCACACCTTTGTAGCCTTTGTACTGGACAAGGGTTTTGTCGAGACAGAACCAGTG
>DBXF01000006.1:512-22668 GCA_002309295.1 Bacteroidales bacterium UBA1219
GCGAAATTGTTGTAGTGGTAGGGCAGGAGCTTGTAGTTTCCGCAGTCGTAGCCGATGCTGAACACATCCAGCTCGGGATTGTAGAGCTTCATGAAATCGGTTTCCGCAATCAAACGTTCCACCTTCTCTAACAGTTCCGAATTCCAAACTCCGAACTCCGAATTAATCAAAAATCCCTTCACCACATAGAGGCAAGCCACGAAGTTGCCGCTGTCGCAGGTGCTGATAAAGAAATGCGGCAGGGCTTTTAATGAGCTGATACCGTACCAGTTGAACAGGTGTCCGTTCCATTTCTCCAGTTTGCACACGGTATCGACGATATGGCCGAGCCGGTCGACAGCCTCTTCGTGGGAGATGAATCCCAGCTCTGCGGCGCTCACCACGGCGGTCATCGAATAGCCGATGTTGGTGGGCGAGGTCTTGTAGTCGGCTTTGTTTTCGCGGTTCAGCTGGTAGTTGTCGGGGATAAGCCAGTTGTGCTCCTCGGTAATCATGCTGTCGAAGAAATGCCATGTGTCCTTGGCCAGCTGACGCACGTCGGCGTTCTCTTTCTCGGAGAGACTGTTTTTGTCGTGCGAGAATTTCTTGCCCAGCCTGTACATAAGGAAAGGCGCGGCGCACCACACTATGCAGGTTATGGCGGCGGCAATGACACCCCAAATGTCTTTAGTTGCTATCCCAGTGCGGTTGTTAAGCATCCACCATGTCAGAAAGGCAAGGATTGCGGCACATAGGTAGTTGAACCAGAATTTGCCTATGTAGTCGCCCAAGGTGCCTTTGGTGCTCTTGGCAGCCTCGTCGCTGGTTATCCAGTTAAGCAAATTCTTGTGGCTGAACCACATACGGTAGCAGGCGCGCACAAGGGCGTCGGTGTACATCCACGCCTCTTTGGGCAGAAGGGCGAACTGCACGAACGAACGATAGACAATTACGCGGAAACCGCGCATCAGAGTCATATAGTAGCGGTAACGCTTGCCGAAACGCGGCAGGGTGGTTATCTGTCCGATGATGAAAAAGACAATTGGACTAGCCACAACGATAAATGCCGCCAGTATATACCAAGCAGGGCTGATGTTCATATTGGAGTAGCCCGTGCCAGTAGCGTGGACATATCCTGCAATTATCATCACCAGCACTCCGAGGCTCAGCACCGAGCGGCGCAGGTTGTCGAAAATCTTCCAGCGACCGATGGTGTTCACTTGGTTTTTCACCTTGTCGCCCTTTTCGTTGCGCACGGTGTTTTTCAGCCATGAGATAATCTGCCAGTCGCCGCGGGTCCAGCGGTGGTGACGTTTGGCGTCGTCGATGTAGTTGGAGGGGTTGTCGTCGAACAGCTCGAGGTCGTTGATAAGTCCGCAACGTATGTGGCAGCCCTCGATAAGGTCGTGGCTGAGGATGAGGTTCTCGGGGAAAGTGCCTTTCAGCACCTGCTGGAACACATGCAGGTCGTAGATGCCCTTGCCGCAGAACGAGCCTTCGTTGAAGATATCCTGATAAAGCTCGAAGCTGGCGGTGGTATATACGTCGAGTCCGCCCAGTCCGGCGAAGAGCTGTGCGTAGCGGCTTTTGTTGGTAACCTCCACATCCACGTTAACACGCGGCTGCATGATGCCGTAGCCGGCATCCACACGACGGCCGTCGTCGCTGAGCTTGGCACGGTTGAGCGGATGCGCCATGGCGCCTATCAGTTTCTGTGCCGAGTAGAGCACCAGCTCGGTGTCGGTGTCGAGAGTGATGATGAACTGAATGGGCGGCACGGGACCTTCGAGCCATTGGCTGATGGTCTCGCAACGGAAGCGTTTCTCCGCTTCGGCGGGGGTGGTGTCGCCCAGCACAAGGTCGTTGAAATGCAGTATGGCGCCGCGTTTGCGCTCGTAGCCGAGCCATGTGTTCTCGCCATCGCTCCAAGCGCGTTTGCGATACACGAAATTGAAGATGGGTGCGCCGTATTTCTCGTTGAGTTCACGCACTTTCTCCAGTCCAGCCGTGGCCACCTCGTCGTCCCACGGCGCGTCGGCCTCTTTGTAGGCAGCGGCGTCGCCGACAAGGGTGTAGAAAAGGTTCTGCGGACGGCTCTCCAAACGCTGTCCCTCCGAAGCACGGTTGATATTGCTAAGATAGTAAACCTCAAGCTGTTCCAACAGCTCTACGGTCTTTTCTTTGTTTTTCAGAATGGTGGGCATTATCACCATAGTGGCGTACTCTTCGGGGATGAGACCGTCCTTGAACTTTATCTTGAAAGTGCCCATGGGTTTGTGCAGTTTGCCCAATAGCCAGTTGAAGAGGTCTATCACCACTTGGCTCATCGGCACCCACATAAGCAGTGCCATCAGGGCGGTGAGCCATGAGAAGCCGGGACCCCATGTGCACCATGCGGCAAAGCCCACAGCAAGCAGCAATGAGGCCAGCACCACAATCCACACATACCAGTGGGCGCGGGCGTTCCATCGCTTGGGCGGGAACAGTTGCCAGCCCACGTGTTCGCCGCGTTGGTCGGCGGTGGCTACAAGTTCTTTGACAAAATCGTACTCTTTGACTTTGTTTTTCTTGCACAGACGTACTATTTTGCCTCGGTAGTCGTCCTTGGTTTTGTCGTACATCTGGTCGTACATGTCGGCCTTTTCGGCTTTGAGCATGCGTTCCGAGAAGCTCACCGAGTCGAGAAGCTCGGCCACAGGCAGTTTGGTGACCTTCTTCAGCGAGTTGAAGATGTTCATCATCTTGATGTTCTGCTGGGCAACGCGGTTGAGGTTGTCCATGTCGGCGTTGCTTTTGTCGGTAGGCTTGTAATGATAAGCCTTTTCGACCTCGAGCTGACGGCATAGGTCGGCCAACTGACTGATAAGCACTGTTTTGATTATCGGCAGCAGAGCGCACACCTCCTGGAAGGTGAGATAGTCTTTCTGCGTTACCTGAATCTGGCTCAGATATCTGAACATCAGACTTTTATCTACATAACAATGGTTGCGTTTCAGAAAACCCTCCATCAGTTTCCAAAGCACTTCGATGCGTTGTTTGCCAACCTTCATCTTGCCCCTCTCGATGCCTTTCAGCTCCACTTTCAGCACCTTCTCCTGCTCGCTTATCATATAGTAGTTGTCGAGCACCCATTCGTTGGTGCTTCCTACCAGACGTTGGCTTTTAGTTTCCTCCACCAACAAAATATAATACTTGGTGATGGTTTTTACACTCTCGTTGAAAATCTTATACGTACTCTTCATTTTTTCTACGGGTTATCATTCGAACATGGTCTTGCCTTATGGCAAAAACAACCTGCAAAAATACGCAAAAAAAACGGCGAAAACAAATTTATTTTTCAACGCCCCAACTGTTTCACGGCTTGACGACCGATTTATTGTGTGAGAAAGATATTATCTAATCCCGCAAATTTCCTCAAACTCACGACGCAGACCGCGATGCAGGGTTATTTGCTGTGCCACGAACTCGCCCCGGTTTGCCTCCACAGGCTCCCAGCCGTTGTCGGTTAGCGCCATATCCCAGCCTATGTACACCATGTCGGGCATGGACAGCGCCATTTTTTCGGTGAGCGAGACGAGTTCCTGCCATTGCGGTATAGACACTCCTTTGAAAGCCACCCCACTGTCGGGATGGACAGCATGGCAAACCCCATCCTCGTCGTATCCGTCGGTGATTATCATACCAGTAGCGGCGTCGATAGAGGCAAACAGCCCTCCTTTTGCGCCGTTGTCAACGAAATTGCCTTTGCGTCCGGTGCGGATGAACGGGATGAACTGCCGCACTTCTCCGTAGCGGAGTATGGTGTTCATGCGTATTGTGTTCACCGAACTGCCGTTCCATTGCGACATAAATTCGGTTTGCCGTATGGGTTCCTCTACGACCCACCCTTTTTTCTCTTTCAAAAGCCGCTGCCACTCCTCTGCGTTATCGGTTGTGATAAGATGTACGCCGTTGCCGCCGCACGATGCCGGCGGTTTGGCCACAAGTCCTCCGCAACGAGCGCCATATTGTGCGGCCTCTGCAATATCGTCATCGCTTTTTAGCAGCCATATCCTGCGGTGGTAGAATTTCTGGAAGTGCTTGTATGTAAGATACTTGTTGGCCACAATCTTTTCCCCGTGTCTGCTATTTATCTTTGCACAAAGCTTATCCCTAAGGGCATCGGTAAGGTATTCGCGGCGCTGACTTTCGTCTTTGTTGGCAAAGTCGTAAACCTTGTATTCTTCGTAAAAAGTGCCGTGAAGCAAAGTCTCGTGACACATGTCGCGATTGCCGTCGGCACGCCGAAGATAATGTCGGTATTTCCACGGAAACAGGGTTTTATACAGCAGTATGTAAGGACTTGTCATTATGGTTCGTTTTTGCAAAAATACGAAAAATCGAAGACATTGCAAAATCAAAAATCTTCGTTTAACGTAAGCGGACAAAAAAAACGGGCCGAAACACGTTCAACCCGTTTTTAATACCGTAATGTCCGGTTTCTATTTCCTTTTGAAAAGGGATACGATCCACAGTAGCAGCAAAGCGCCGACCACAGCGGTTAGAAGATCCCACCCAAGGCCTTCCTTTTGGAGACCTACAAGTTTCATAATCCAGCCGCCCAAAAAGCCGCCGATAACACCTACTATGAGGTTCACGATAAGGCCGAAACCGGCACCTCTAAAAATAATTCCTGCCAAAAAGCCAGCAAGGATTCCGATAAGAATGTAAAGTAAGAAGTTCATAATGTTTATGTTTTAAAATTATTTCTGCAAAGTTACATCTTTTTTCCGAATTTGCAAAGATTTCCGAAAAAAATCAAAACTCCAGTTCCTTGAAAGTGAGGTTGCGTTTGCGATTGGCGAGGTTGTCGAGCAATCGGTCGACCATCTGAATTATCTGGCTCATAGCCTGATAGTTGATTTTTTCAGGGGTGTCGGTGGATTTGTGGTAGTCGGGGTGCAGGTTGGTGCTGAAAAACATCACTGGAATGTCGTATTTGTAGAAATTCACATGGTCGGAGCCGAAAAACAGGAAGGTGTTTTGCGGGAAATCCATGGTTTTCAGCGCTTTGTTCGATTTTTTGATAACCTTCTGCACCTCTTTCATCTCTTTCGAGGTGTTGGTGCCAATGATGCTAAGACCTTTCTCGTCGGAGTAGCGGCCAATCATGTCGAGGTTTATCATAGCCTTTACGTTGCGTGGATTTATGGCGTTGGTGTCGTCGAAAAAGTGAGAGGAACCAATAAGACCAAGTTCTTCGGCATCGAAATTGACGAAAATCACAGAGCGTTTGGGACGGTTTTCGGAGCGGGCGTATTTCTGTGCCAGCTCCAGCACTCCCACCGAGCCGGAGCCGTTGTCGTCGGCGCCGTTGTAGATAAGGGTTACCGGCTGACCTGTTTTCTTGCTGATACGATTTTTGGTGCCCAGATGGTCGTAGTGTCCGCCCACGACGATAATCTCGTTTTTCAGTACGGGGTCGCTGCCTTCGAGGTATGCCACCACGTTTTTGGCGTTGGTGTAGGTGGGCAGAAAATGGGTGGTAACGCTGATGGATTTGCGCAAATTCAAAATTATTTTTCTATGGTCTGCGGGAGCGGCTGCCAAAAGATGGTATTCTCTTCTCTTCTCCATGCTCTGCCCTATACCTATCAGCAGCGAGTCGGCAATGGCCGGACTGATGCACACCACGGGACCCATATCGGTGGTTTTGTGCACCGGAATTTTATATACATTTTCAATCTCCGGACGCAGACTGTCGGTAACAATAAGCACGCCGGCGGCTCCCGACCTCATCAGTTTTATAACACGGTGCTGACGGCTGAGAGAATCACTCCAACACACACCGCTCATCATAACCCAACGCCCTTTGAACTCGGGCTCGGTGTCCGAAATCAGATTGGCATTGCCTTCGAAAAGCACCACCTCGGCGTCGAGCGAGGCAAGACGTGTCTGAAAATAGTCCATCGGCACATAGTCCTTCTCTATCTGCAACTTACGTCCGTTCAGCGTAGCCATGTTGGAGTCGCCCGAAGTCCAGCCGTTGATAAACTGGAAATGCTGGAAACCGTTGTCGAAAAGAAGTTTCAGCCCCATTTTGGCGTACAAATCGCGCAGATACAGCGAAGCCTTCTGGCTGCCTGCTGTCTCAGGCTCACGGCCTCCAAGCTCGTCGGAGGCGAGATAAAACAGGTGTCGCTTGATGTCGTTTGTGTCGTACTGACTCTGCGAGAAAAGTGCCAGCGGCAGCGCCGCCAACAGTATCACAATGGCCAAAAACCCTTTTCTTGTCATAACTATTTCTTTATAAGTTTTTTACGCAAGATCACACCATCGTTTGTTATTATGCCCACAGCATATATTCCGCTTGCAAAGCTCTTGGTATCAATTACTTCTATAACCGAAGGCGATGCCTTTTCGAACACTTTCTTTCCGTCGGCGGAATATATCTCCACACTCTTGATGTTTTCCAAACCGCTTATTCTAAGATAGTTAGCCGTGGGATTGGGGAACAGTTCGACGCTGTTTCCGATGGTCTCGCTCAGGCCGACACCGGAATTTACGGTAACGGCTTTCTCAATAGTGTCGGGAACGCAATGGCGGAATGCTATAAGTTTCACGTTGTAAGTGCCTTGTGCGGGGAAGGCGTGGGTGGGGTTGGTGGCAGTGTCGGTGATGCCGTCGGCGAAATCCCAGAGGTACGAGTCGGCTTTCTGTGAGTTGTTGGTGAAAGCCACGCCGCCATTGTTGTCTGCATAGCTGAAATCGGCCTCGGGCAGAGGTCTAAGCCATTTGGAGAGACTGTCGTAAACCACTATCTTGGCCACCTGCCTGATAGTTGAAGCCGTGGTGGCGTCGAGGGTGGAGGTGTAGGTGACGTTTGTGGGGTCCTTGCCGAAAAGCACGGCGTAGAAACTGCAAGCCGCGGCATACGAGCCCGCCAACGTTGGGTGGCTATCGTCGGACTGGTACAGCTCTATCGAGGGGAAACTGTCGCGGATGTAGTGCCACACTTTGCCCACAGGCGACACGGAGGCGTCGTTGTCCTCTTTCATCATCATATAACGCAAGGCCAACAGGCTGTCCATGCCGTTGTAGGAGCCCAACGGCGGGTAAACCTCCACATTTCTTGGATCTGGATCGCCGTTCTTGCGTCCCCAAGTCATATAGAAAACGGGATTGGCGCAGGGATTGTTGGCATACACCGAATCCACCAGACGTTTGGCGAAGGGGAAAACCTCGTTTTGCACCTGACCAATGGGGAACGACGGATTTTGGCTCTGCTCCTGCAGCACCACCACGTCCCATCCGCCCTGACGGATAAGAGTCATCGAGTTGTTGTTGCAGTGCTGGCCAAAAGTGCATCCTCCGGGCGTGTTGGACTGGTAGCGCATGGTGTCGCCGGTGGAGTAGCCCATCTGCTGTATCAGCGAAGGCAGGTTGTTCACAGATGTGTAGCTGTTTCCGATAAACAGTACGTTGAGGTTCGACTGGGCAATGGCAATCTGGCCCAATGCCCAAAAAATCGTAAGGATAAATGTTTTCTTCATTATTTTTGCAATTTTGTTTTGGTTTTCAATGCTTTGAGTGCGTTGTAGGCTATAAATCCCATGGCGTATTCTATCGACTTTTCGTCGATCATAAGGTTGGGGCGGTGCAGGTTGGTGATGGGTGTGCCGGGGATATGCACTCCGATGCGGTAGTAGCAGGCGGGCACTTTCTGGGCGAAGAAAGCGAAATCCTCGGCGGTCATGCGCATATCGAGCCATTCCACGTTTTCGGCGCCGAAATATTCCACGCCGTTGTCGTGGGTGCGCTGGGTGCAGTCGTCGTCGTTGAAGACATACGGGTAGCCGAAATCGATGAACACGTCGCAGCTGCCGCCCATACTCTCGGCCATGCCTTGTGCTATGCGGGTTATGCGGCGGTGCGCGTCGAGACGCCACTCCTCGTCGAAAGTACGTATTGTGCCCTCTATCTTCACCTCGTCGGGGATGATGTTGGTACGTCCCATGCCAATCATTTTACCGAAAGAGAGGATGGTTGGCATCACGGGGTTGGCGTTGCGGCTCACTATCTGCTGCATTGCCACTATGATGTGCGAAGCTATCACTATGGGGTCGATGTCGAGGTTGGGGGTGCCGCCGTGTCCGCCTTTGCCTTTCACCGTAAGGTACAGCTCGTCGGTGGAGGCCATATATTTTCCTTTGCGCATGCCTATCTTGCCGCAGTCCATCTCGGGCAGACAGTGGAAGGAATAAATCTCGTTGGGGGTTGTCTTAGCGAAAACGCCGTCTTCAAGCATCATAAAGGCACCGCCGGGGTATTTCTCCTCCGAAGGCTGGAAGATAAGCATTATCGAACCTTCGAAAGTGTCCTTGAGTTGCGACAGAACTTTTGCCGCCCCAAGCAGCGACGAAGTGTGCATATCGTGTCCGCAGGCGTGCATAACACCCTTGTTCTCAGAGGCAAAGGGCAGGCCGGTACATTCCTCGAGGGGCAGGGCGTCGTAGTCGGCGCGCAGGGCCACGCAGTACGAGGATGGGTTGCGGCCCTCTATCATCGCCATAACGCCGGTCTTGGCTATTCCCGTAACGGGATTCAGGCCGTAGTCGCGGAGCCTTGCGGCAACGAATTCCATGGTTTTGAACTCCTCCTGCGAAAGTTCGGGATATTGGTGCAGATGGCGGCGCACGGCCACTATGTCCTCGAAATTATCGCTTGCAAGCTGTTTTATTTTGTCAATCATGATTGGAGATGTTTTTTGTGGGAGGGAAGAATATCGACAGTACTATGTAAAGAATCATTACGAAAGGTATTGCCAGAATGCCCGTTATAAGTATCATCACAAAAGAGAAGATAAGGAAAACGAAACGCACTTTGTTGTCGGCCCAGCTCAGGTTGTGGAATTTGAGCGAAAACAGAGGCAGTTCCGAAACGAGGGCCACACACAGCAGCAGAAGAAGGAGCGTGAGGAACCACGGACTTTCGAGGACTACGCTCATCAGGTCGTAGGCATTCCATCCGCAGAATGACCACATCCAACTAGTCATTTTCAGCTGGTGCATGGCGCCCAACGAAAGCCATATAAGTGCGTTGGCGGGGGTTGGCAGACCAATGAACGAACTTGTCTGCCTTTCGTCGATGTTGAATTTTGCCAGACGGTACGACGAAAAGACGGGTATAAGTATGGCAATGCACGGCAGCCACCAGAAAAAGCCTCCTGTAACATCGTCGAGGATGCGGAAGGCAATGAACCCGGGCGCCACGCCGAAAGTAACCACGTCGGACAGCGAGTCGAGCTCCTTGCCCATAGGCGACTGCACATGCAGCAGACGGGCGGTCATGCCGTCGAAAAAGTCGAAAATAGCTCCCAAAATAACAAATACTGCGGCGGTGATAAGGTCGCCTAAGGCGGCACTCATTATGGCTATCGTTCCGCACGCAAGGTTGGAAAGGGTTATAATGTTGGGAATCAGTTTTTTTATCATAAAGTAAAATCTTTTTTGTAAAAAAAAGAACCTAAAGCAGATACACTGTTTTAGATTCTTTTTGGGTTTTATACGTAAAAATTAGTATTCTTCGATACCTTTGAGGGCGTCGCGGAATTCCACGGTGTCCCAGTATTTTTTGAATTCTACGTCTTTTTTGGCTTTGAGTTTGTACGACGGGTCTTGTATGCAGGCCTGTTTGAGGTTCTCAACAATACCTGTGAAGTCGTCGAGGCGGGCGTAGCATATAGCGCGCAGGTAGTAAACCTGTGCGTTTTGGTCGAGGCAGCAGTCGAGAGTTTTGATGGCGTTGCCGTTGTTGCCGGTCATCAGCTGGCAGTAGGCGAGGTTGTAAGTGCAGGTCTGTTTGCGCATCATCTCTAAGGCTTCTTCGTAGTTGCCGCGTTTGAGGTTGAGGAGGATGAGGTTTTCTTCGGCTTCCTTGCTACCTTCCTGTATGGCTTCGTCGAAATAGTATTTGGCGTTGCTGTAGTCGCCTTGAGCAACCATCAGCAGACCGAGGTTGTTAAGCACGCAGGGGTTGTTGGGATTCATCTCTTTGGCCACGTTGAGGTAGCGTTCGGTCTCGCTGTAGTCGCCGAGGTAGTAGGCGGTGGCGCCGGCGTTGTTCCATGCTGCCCATTCGGCGCTGTGGTTTTCGGTAGCCCATTTGTAGTATTTCAGTTTGGTGGGATAGCTGTAGTTGATATAAGCGGCGTACATCAGTTCGTCGAAAGTGAGTTTGTTGGGGGTGAGGGTGGCTGTCTTGGCCAGCTCCTGGTCGGTTTTGCGTGCTTCGGGATAGAACAGGGCTATCTGGCTGCGGCGCAGGTCGGGGAAGATGTCGCGGTCCAGTTCGCGGTAAACGAGCGACATGTTGCGTATCATCTGCTCTCTCTTGATGAGGTTGCGCTGTGTCTCAACCACGTTGATGATGGCGTTGCGCTCCTCGATGTTGGAGTTTTCTACCAAAGTAACGAAGTGTGTCCAGTCCTCGCCGGCGGCGGTGGAGGTAATCACCACTTCCTTGAGGTTTTTGTATTTGTAGTATTCGTAGTCTTCTGCTTTGACGTTGGCGCGTTCGGCCATCTGGCGCATCACCTCGTCGAGCATATTGTTCACAAGGGCCATGCCTTCTTCGGCACGATGTTTGGAAAGGCCTACGTTGGCCGATTCCTCACCTTCGGGGGAAGCCCAGCCGGTGATGTTGATGTGCTTGGGCAGACCGTCGCGGAGCATAGTTTCTTTGAGGTTGTCGAAGTTATGTTTGGCGTTGTAGCGCTGGTTGGTGGCGAAGTTCCAGTTGAGTTTCGACTGTCCCACAGGATAGTAGAGGTCGGCGGAGACGGTGGTTCCGCGATGTTTGTCGTAGTTTTGTGGTGCTATGGCTATATTGCCTTGCAGCGAGATAAGTCCCGAAATGTTGGAGATGCCGTCGGAGAGCACCACCGAGTCGAATTCCACGCCTTTCAGTTTGTTTATCACATCGGAGGCAAACTGCACACCGTCGTCGGTAACTTTGCAGTTGTAGCCTACCGGCACAAGGGTTACCGTGGCCAGCTCCATTCCGTCGCGCCATGTAACGTTGTCGTAGTATGTGAAACGTCCGCCGTTGGTGTAGCTGATGGTTGTACCCTCGCCGCCGACGTTCTCGCCTTTCAACTGCATAGGAGTGAGGGGTATGCGGCCGCCTTCCCAGTTGAGGACGGGCTGTATGAACACAGCCACATTTTTATCGAAATATTTTGCCGGTATAGCTCCAGAGAATTTCACCTGCACCTTGCCGTCCTGCGTCTCCATGGGATTGGGTGTGGCCTGATAGCGGATGGTGTTGCTGTTTTTCTTCATTTTCGACAATCCGCCACAGCTTGTAAGTACCATTGCGGCGACTGTTACCAGCACAAATAGTGTTCTTTTCATATTTTTAATGTTTAAAAACGCGTTTTCTAATATTGTCAATATTTCAAAATCTTATTATAACTGTTTGATTGATAAATGCTTAAAAATCAACAGCAACGCTTATCGGAAACAAAAATGCTCCAATAAAGCGACTGCAAATATACATAATTTTTTTTGTATATCCCAATTTTTCAGTAAAATAATTTTTCGAAGTGCGTTTTGCGATGTTTTTTGTCGGTTGAAAAAACACTTTATTTCGCAATTACGAGGGGACGCCAGCCGGGGGTGTGCTCTATGGCTTTGCCAAAGGATTTCACCATGCTGTCGCCCTGTTTTTTGGCGATGGGTTTGCCGTCGAGCTCGTACTCGTCGTCAAGCTTGTCGGTTTCCATGTTGTATGTCTGCATATTTGCCAGCGACTTTTTCACCTTGCTCTTTTCCAAGACATTGTAATGGATGTAGAAACATCCTGTGCCACAGCCACCTGCGTCGCCCACCACATTGCGGTAGAAAAGCAGATGCCGTTTGAAATCGCTGCCACCCAAAAGCTTGATATTGCCTTCGGAAATGGAAAAGACAGCCTGATTTTCGAGATTATCGGAGCTCAGCCACAGCTCGGGCTCTTTGTCGCCGTCGAGGTCGATAAGGTCGTACTGGGTGAAGGGGTGCTTGTCGTCGGAGTAGAAGCCTTCGCGATACATCTGGTCCATCTGGTCGCTGTTGTCCACCACCGTCTGTGACCACGAAAGGCCGTTGCCGTCCCATTTATAAATGTGGCGGAGTCCCATCCACCAGTTCATAAAGTACTCGGTTATAACTACGTCCTTGCCCTCTTTTGGCAGAATTATTCCGAAATTTGAGTTGTGGAACGAGGTTTTGAACATCGCCAGATAGTCCCTTTCGGGGGTGAGGGTGTTTTTCTTGGGGTCGAAGTCGAAGAACGCCGCAAACGCCTTCTGTTTCGACGACGGCTGGTCGAAAGCTATCGCAAACAGCCTGTGGCCGTTGCTGCGCCGCCACACACAGGCCGTCATACTTTCGGAGCTTGCGTCGTCGCTGCCTTCGGCAAAACTGGCATAGCCGTTGTGGTTGTCGATATCTACGATGAAATTGCGTTTATTCTCCGGCAGGGCGGCCTCGCGCAGAAACTCGGAAACGGAGTAGGTTGGCAGCATGCTGTTGAAGGCTTTTACAAGACCCATTATCGTTCCGTCGGAACATTTCATGGTGGTTTTCTGCCAACGGTCGCACACTTGATCGATGGTGAGGTTTTTCTGTGCCGCCGACACAAGGTATGTCAGCAAGGCAATGGCAATAATGATTGTTTTTTTCATAACTTGTTGATTATTTGATTTTGATATATACGCCTTCCAAGGTGGTTCCCATTCCGAAACAGCGCAGGCTTTCGGGCTGGGGCGAGGTGGTGGTTATCACCACAAAACGTTTGTAGAAATGGGCCGAAAAGCCATAGCCGCAGTCGTTGAGGTTTTCGTAGTAGAAGAAATTGTAGGTGTAGTCGCCCAGCACGGCGGGACGGTCGTGGGTGCTGGCGCCGACAGCCATGTTGGGGTTGGTTACCGATATGTCGAAATGCACCTTATGCTCTCCTGCCATGGTGAATTTGGCCACGCCGTAGCATTCGTCGCTGCCGGTGGAGTTCCAGCTGCTGTACTGGTATTGTCCCGCCACAGCGTCGGCGGAGGCGTAGTCGTAGAACTGGGAGTAGTGGCCGTCGTATTCGGCCGATTTCACATTTATGTCGAAAGATTTCTTGGTTTTGGGGTTTGTCCATTTTCCTTCGACAAGAATCGGGCCGTCGGCGGGGGATTCGTCGATTTTGAACGACAGCAGTCCGGTAACCTTTCCATCGGGCTGGTATTCCGAAACGCTGTAGCGGTCGTAGTCGTCAACAGTGCCAACAACGAGTATGGGGCGAGGTTTTTTGTTTTTGGTGTAAACAATTTCGCCAACAACGATGTAGTCGCCGTTCACCGTCAGGGTGAGCTCTATAGGTATGTTGGTGCCCAAAGTGCCTTCGAAATGGTATTCGCCCAGAACATCGGCAAAAAGCGGTGCGCCTAACATGCTGATTATAAGAAATACAACTATTCTTTTCATTCTGTGTCCGATTATATGGTTCGACATTAAAATAGGCCAAATGTCTGTTTTACAACACTATTCAGCGGAAGCCACACTTCCTTCTGTGATGCAAATATACAATTTTTGTGTGATATTGTACAGAAATGTCCCACAAACTTTAACCGCGGCCTGCCGTCAAGCATCGGAAAGTACATCCTGCGGATTATTAAAATCGATTAGAAAATCTGAAAATAACCTAAATTTTCGCATTTCCCACAATAAACAGCAATTAAGCCGTTATAAATAGTAATTGACAAATAAAAAAACGACAAACATGGTAAAAGACATCAAGACAACCCTTGTGGATTTTGTTCACTATATGGGCACATTCAAATTTTGGAAAGAGCTGGTAATAATGACCTTAGGCATGGCCGTAACAGCCGCCGCCGTATATTATTTTCTGGTACCGAGCAAACTTATCATCGGCACTATATCGGGTTTGAGCATTGTGCTGAGCAATATTTTCGGCGGCAACCTAGGCACTTGGATTATGGGCATCAACATACTGCTGCTGATATTGGCTTTTCTGCTGATAGGCAACGAGTTCGGGGCTAAAACCGTTTACACCGCCCTGATACTGGGACCGCTCACCAATTTCTGGGACTGGGTTTTCCCGTGGCAGAACGTGGCCAACGCCAATCCCGTTACCGGCACCCCGTCGGTGATGGGCGACCCGTGGTTCGACCTATGCTGTTTTGTGCTGCTGCTGTCGGCGGCGCAGGCGCTTATGTTCAGCATCAACGCCTCCACAGGCGGACTCGACATACTTGCCAAAATTGTGAACAAATACCTGCATTTCGACATAGGCACCTCGGTAAGCATAGCCGGCGCCATGATATGCTGCACGGCCTTTTTCATCAACCCCTTCCGCATGGTTATCATCGGACTTATAGGCACTTGGATAAACGGCCTTGTGGTGGATTATTTCACGGCGGCGCTGGGCAACCGCAAGCGCGTGTGCATTGTGTCGAAAGAGCACGAGCGCATACGCAAGTACATTGTCGACAACCTGCACCGCGGCTGTACCCTTTACGAGGTGGTGGGCGGCTACAGCGGCGAAAAAAGCATCGAGCTCGAGGTGCTGCTCGGCAAGGACGAGTTCAGCCAGCTGCTGGCATGGCTGAAACAGGAGCAGATAAGCGCCTTCACCACCGCCAACAATGTGAGCGAAGTGTACGGCCTGTGGTTCAGCACCAAAAAGAGAAAACAGCTCGAGGAAGAGATGAAACGCCGGTAGGGCCTATTGCCAACATGGTTTCTGCCATTGGGGGGACATGAGTACAACCGCCCAAAAACCGCACCGAAAACTCGACCACCACTGCAAGAACCTTACCAAACAGATTGCAGAATACAAGAAAAGCACGGAGGGAGAACCGACAAAAGGTTTGCGAAAAACGTCCCAGAAAACGTCCCAGAAAATTTTGAATCTAATACAGCAAAATCCCGATATCACAACTCTGGAAATGGCTGATAATATAGGTATTGACCGCAGGAATATCACTAGAAACATAAAGAAACTAGTAGAAGACGGATTTATAAAACGTGTCGGCCCCGACAAAGGCGGCCACTGGGAAGTGATTCCTCAAAAGTAAATGTTTCGATAGAGAAGAAACTAACCACACTTTCACATCTTATCATCTTCACATCTTATCGCCTTCACCTAAATTTATTTGTTTTTCTCGGTAAAAAAGTGTATTTTTGCAGTGCAAATTACAATTGAAACATTAATCGCTACAAATTATTAGCAACACGTGGAAATAAACAAAATAAACAGCGGTCATCTGATAGACGATGCACGAGCAATAATAGAAACTGCCCGTGCCAATGCTGTACGCAGTGTTGACTTTTGCCGTGTGCAGATGTATTGGAACTTGGGTCGTCGAATTTTTGAAGAAGAGCAGCACGGAAAAGAGCGTGCCGACTATGGCGCATACATTGTCAAAACACTTGCCGACAAGCTGGAAACCGAGTATGGAAGTGGATTTGGAGTACGGCAGTTAGAACGTGCCCGACAATTCTATCGCATTTACCCAATTGCGTCCACGGTGCGGACGCAATTGAATTGGAGCCAGTATAAGATGCTGATTTCCATTGACGACCCAGACAAACGGGAATATTACGAACTGGAATCGGTCAACAATGCGTGGACGGCACGTGAAACCGAACGCCAGATAAACAGCCAACTATACGAGCGGTTGCTGCTCAGCAACGACAAAGAGTCGGTGCTTGCCGTTGCTCGAAAAGAACGCATCCCCGAAACGCCGCAAGAAATCATCAAAGACCCTATGGTATTGGAATTCTTGGGATTGGAACGCAAATCGGTCTATTATGAGAAAGATGTGGAGAATGCCATTATCACCCATATCGCCGATTTCTTGCTTGAAATGGGGAAAGGTTTCTCGTTTGTAGCGCGGCAGAAACGTATTTTGATAGAGGATGATGAGTATTTCATCGACCTTGTGTTCTACAACAGACTATTAAGATGTTTTGTTGTTGTGGAGCTAAAAACAGGCAAACTTACGCACCAAGATTTAGGTCAGTTGCAAATGTATGTCAATTACTACGACCGCACCGAAAAGTTGCCCGACGAAACCCCGACAATAGGCATCTTGCTTTGCACAAGCAAAAATGACACAGCTGTAAAAATGGCCTTGCCACAAGATAATAAGACAATCCTTGCCAGCGAATACAAACTCTACTTGCCAACAACCGAGCAACTTGCCAAGGAAATCGAAGAAGTGAAACAATTGGCAATGAGAAAACCAAACCAGCAATAACCAACGTACAACACAAATAACATTATGCCACTGCCACAAAACGCAAAACTTCCTATTTCCAGCCTTGCAGGGATTTTCGGCAACACAACCGCCACATACAAGTTCTATTGGTTTGTGTCGTTGTTGGATGTTGTAGTGAAAGAACGTAAAACACGAATCTCATTTTGGGAAATCATTGCCGGAATGGTGGCAGAATCGTGGTATCCGATTCATTATTTCAAGCTTTCATTCGGAAAGGCCGATTCTCTTTATACACAATCACAGTTGCTACAACAAGAATTAAACATTCCAATTGACGAAAATAAAGATGGTATTAAGCGGATTCTGCTTGACAATTTGGCTAATAATCGTGTTAAAAGTTTGTTGCGGGTTTTCACCCTCAATGTGCCGTATCGTTTCCTTTCGCCATGGATTAAATACACCTATGATGCAGATGTGGTAAACAAATCCCAGAAATTTGAAAACGATTGTTTATATGCCATTTATGGTGACGAAATCGTGATTAATGAAAAATGGATTGGTTATTTGGCGGAGCATTACACAATACTGCGCGACTTTGCCTTTTGGAATCTGACCGAATTCCTGCAAAAACGTAACCCGAATGTTCCTGATGTGCCGTCGAAACTCATAAAACCAATACAAAGGGATTCTTTGACCAAACAACGAAACTTTTGGAATACTTACATTGAAACAGTGGGAAGTATAAACTGCATATATACAGGGAAACCGCTTTACATAAGACATTACGACTTAGACCACTTTGTTCCGTGGAGTTATGTGTCACATAATCTTTTATGGAATCTGATTCCCGCCGATTCGAGCATCAATTCATCGAAAAGCGATAACCTTCCACCGTTGGATATATATTTGAGACCTTTTGCAAAAGTTCAACGCAGTGCATTGAAAACCCTATATGAAAAGAATCCGAACAATAACATTTTAGAAGATTATTTGATTGTTTACGATTCTGTTTCCGACTTAATAAAACTCTCTGAAACAGATTTTTACAGCGTTTTCAGAAAAACATTTTCGCCGATGGTGCAAATTGCCGAAAATATGGGATTTAAAATTTGGCAGCCATGAAAAAGATAAAGAATAATCCCCACCTGACAGCAAAAGAGCGGACCTCGATTTCGTTTCCAACCAATTGGCTTAAGAAACATAACCTTTTGAAAGGCGAGATTTTGGATTTTGGCTGTGGATTTGGCTTTGATACCGACCAGCTTCAGAAAGAAGGCTACAATATTGTCGGCTACGATAATTACTATCGCACAGAATACCCGACAAAACGCTTTGACACAATAATTTGCAATTATGTTCTTAACGTTCTTGAACCCGAAGAACAAGCGGAAGTGCTGATGTCGGTTTCGGAACTGCTAAAGCCCACTGGTACAGCATATTTTACTGTTAGACGAGACTTGAAAAGCGAAGGTTTTCGCACACATTTTGTCCACAAGCAACCGACATATCAGTGCAATGTAATTTTGCCGTACAAAAGCATTTTTGCAAACGAGAACTGTGAAATATACGAGTATAGGCATTTCAACAAAACCGATTACAAGAAATACGAACAAGTAAAAAAATGTCCATTCTGCAACTTGAATTCTAAAGTGGAATTGGTAAGCGAAACAGCTACCGCCGTGGCCTTTTTAGACGGTTACCCAGTCAGCAAAGGTCATACATTGATAATTCCAAAACGCCACGTTGACAATTATTTTGAATTGACTACTCATGAGCAACGGGCATTATGGCTTATGGTAAACCGTTGTAAAAAGTTTTTGGCGGAACGTTTTAAACCCGATGGATTCAATGTCGGCATCAACATTGGCGAAGCCGCAGGACAAAGCATTTCACACGTTCACATTCACTTGATACCACGTTATAAGGGCGATGTTAAAAACCCGAAAGGTGGAGTTAGAGGAGTAATACCGAGGAAACAGAATTATTCTGAAGAAAAAAGCGAAAAGAAATACTCTTTAGAGGAAAAAAGGCAGAAAAACTCCCAAGCTTATTATCCATGGACAGAAGAAGATGATGCTTATTTGATCACTCTGTACCAGAAAAATACAGATATCAAGGTTATGATGGAGAAATTTGGTCGTTCGGAATCTGCAATTATTTCAAGATTAAAAAAGTTAGGACTAATTGAATCCGGTGAAGAATCTACTAATTGAAACTTGTATCCCAAATCCGAATATCCGAAAATCGGATAATCCGAACATCTTTTCGTGTTTTTTTACGTAAATTGTCACAAATTCACCATTAATTATATGGGCAATTTACGGAAATTAATGTTCTTTTATAAATTGAAAATTGAAAGTTTAAAGTTGAAATCCAAAAATCTGATTATCAGATTTTTTTCGTGTTTTTCGATGTTTATAATCAAAAATCGCTTTAGCGATGTGATATTTTTACGAAAATTGTCATGAATTCACCATTAATTATATGGGCAATTTACGGCAATTTATGTTCTTTCCAAGTCGAATTCTGACCATCTGAAAATCCGAAAATCGGAAAATCGGAATTTTTTTCGTATCTTTGCACTTTTATAACAATAAGTAAAAATATAAGTTTTTAACTGATGAACACTATCAAAGCCCGACTTATATACCCGCGCTGGAACAAGCTTCCGGGGCAGACCACCTTCACTTTGCCGCCCCACGGCGCGGTGGTTTTTGCCGCCACTTTGCCCGAATATGTCGACGTAAAATTCACCGACGAGAACGTTGAAGAGATCGATTTCGACGAAGATGTGGAAATTGTTTACATCTCGATGATGCTCTCCACGCAGGTGAAACGTGGCTGGGCCATCGCCGACCGTTTCCGTGCCCGCGGCGTTACCGTGATGTTCGGCGGCATCTCCACCATGCTACACGCCGAAGAGACCATCCCCCACGCCGACAGCGTGTTCCTCGGCGAAGCCGAAGGCCGTCAGGAGGCCATCCTCGACGACTGGCGCAACGGCAAGCTGAAAAAGGTTTACAACTACATGGGCAAAATGCCCGACATAGCCACCGTGGGCCCCGCCCGCCGCGACCTTTACAAACGCGAGCTATACAACCACAAGGGCGTGCAGATGGTGGACCTCTTCCACGCCTCGCGCGGATGCCGTTTCAGCTGCTACCCCTGTGCCGTGTCGTACCTCGGCGGCCGCTGTTTCCGTCCGCGTCCTATCGACAAAACCATCGCCGACCTCGAAAGCATCGACAACAACCGCCTGTTTATCGTGGATAACTCGCTGGCGCAGGACAAACAGTGGGAACTCGACCTTTTCCGCGAGATGATTCCCCTGAAAAAGAAATGGATAAGCCACACCATCGAAGACGACCCGCAGGTGCTCGACCTCGCTGCACAGGCCGGGGCATGGTACGTGTATCAGGCTGTTTACGACACCTCCGACTATATCAAAGAGCGTGTGAAACGATACCACGACCACGGCATTGGAGTGGAAGGCACCATACTTCTGGGCCTCGACAACCAAACCGAGGACGACATCAAACGTCTTATCGATTTCCTTCTGAACATCGACCTCGACCTCGCCGAATTTACCGTGCTGGCGCCATTCCCCCACACCAAGGCCTACGACGACCTTATGCGTCAGGGACGTATCTTCGACCACGACTGGGACCACTACAACGCCGGACAGGTGGTGTACCACCCCAAACACATGTCGGCCGAGCGTCTGCAGGAGCTGTACAACTACGCTTGGGAGAGCTTCTATCACGATGAAACTCAGGAAGAAAAGATGTTCAAACTATTCACTCAGGTGATGCTTCGCGAGATGGAAGACGGCACCTACCGTCCCCGCGACCGCAAACTGGCCAACAAGAGCTTCGGCCGCGACGTGGACCGCTCCAAACGTAATGTGAACGAATTGAAAAACAACCCTTTACAAACCAATTGATAACCGCTAAAACAACCATTTTTATGAAAAAAATACTGACCGCCATTCTGGTACTTTTCACTTTCGCCACGGCTTTCGCCGACGAGGGTATGTGGATTCCCATGCTTCTGGGCAAAAACGAAGCCGACATGCAGAAACAAGGTATGCGCATCACCGCCAAAGACATCTACGACATCAACAACGCCTGTCTCAAGGACGCTGTGGTGCTGTTCGGCGGCGGCTGCACCGGCGAGTACGTCTCCAGCCAAGGACTGCTTTTCACCAACCACCACTGCGGCTATAGCCAGATTGCGGCACGTAGCACGTTGGAACACAACTATTTGGCAAACGGTTTCTGGGCCAAGTCCTTCGACGAGGAAATCCCCTGTCCCGGACTTAGCGTTACTCGTCTGGTGCGTATGGAAGATGTTACCAATCAGGTACTTGAAGGTGTGGACAACGATATGGACGAGAAAGAACGCAACACCCTTATCACCGAAAATATCAAAAAAATCACCGACAAGGCTGTGGAAGGCACTCACTACAAAGCCATCATCAAGCCGTTCTACTATGGAAATCAGTATTTTATGTATATCAACGAGGTGTTCACCGACGTGCGTTTGGTAGGCACTCCCCCATCGAACATAGGCAAATTCGGTGGCGATACCGACAACTGGATGTGGCCGCGTCATACCGGCGATTTCTCGGTGTTCCGCGTATATGCCAAGGACAACAAGCCTGCTCCCTACTCTGCCGAGAACAAACCCTACAAACCGCTGAAACATCTCACAATCTCGCTGAAAGGCGCCGAACAGAACGACTTCACATTCGTTTTCGGCTACCCGGGAACCACCCAGCGCTACATCACTTCCGACGCCGTGGAGCTGATAGCCAACGTTACCAACCCCGTGCGTATCAATCTGCGTACCATACGCCTCAACCACTACAACAACGCCATGAATCAGGACGCCGCCCAGCGCCTGAAATACTCCTCCACCGTGGCCAGCATTGCCAACGGCTGGAAAAAATGGCAGGGCGAGACAATAGGCGTAAACCGTTTGGAAGTACCCAAGATGAAACGCGAGTTTGAACAGAAATTCCAGCAGTGGGCCAACGACAAAGCCGAGTACCGCGACGTTCTGCCGCAGCTGGCAAAAAACTACGCCACACTGAAACCCCTCGAACTGAAACGCACCTATTTCAACGAGGCTGTGATGGCAAGCGACTTTATGAAACGCGCCTACGCAATGTGGCAACTGCATAATATGAACGACGAAAAAGCCAAAGCACAATGCGAACAACTTATCAAATCCAACGAAAAGTATTTTACTGATTTCGAGAAACATACCATTGTCGATAAGGCTATTTTTATCGAAACTTTCACCTATATGTGGCAGAAAGGTTTCGCCCCCTATCTCGACAAAAAATGCCACTCCAAAGCCGATGTGGAGAATCTTTTGAGTAAGGTTTACGAAAAATCCATGCTCACCCACAAGGACAAGGTTATCGATTTCCTGAAAAACTATACTACTAAGAAAAAATCCAAAATTCGCAAAGACCCGGCCGTGGATTTGTTCTGCATTTCGTATGCATACGCTTACGGCACTGAAACTGAAACTGGTGGCTTTGCTTTACGAACCATCGACCCCTACCGCACTGCACAGGATAATATCGCCCGCCTTATGCGCACTTACGTGAAAGGCATGATGGAGATGCAGCCCGACGTGAATTTCTTCCCCGACGCCAACCTCACACTGCGTGTGGCCTACGGTCATGTGGACGGTTTCCGCCCCAAGGACGGCGTTAGCTACAAGCCCTACACCACCATCGAGGGCATTATGCAGAAAGAGAACCCCGACATCTACGACTACGTGGTTGAGCCCCGGCTGAAAGAGCTCTACAACAACAAAGATTACGGTCAGTACGCCAATGCCAAAGGCGAACTTCCGGTTTGTTTCATAGCCACCAACCACACCACCGGCGGCAACTCCGGCAGTCCTGTCATC
>DBXF01000006.1:22680-57756 GCA_002309295.1 Bacteroidales bacterium UBA1219
AACTTCGACCGCTGCTGGGAAGGCACTATGAGCGACATCCTGTTCGACCCCGAATACTGCCGCAACATCACCCTCGACATCCGCTACTGCCTCTTTATCATCGACAAATTCGCCGGTGCCACGAACCTTATCAGCGAACTTGATATTGTCAAATAAAACTTCAACATCGAAAAACACTAAAAAATCACTAATAATATGTGTCGGAGACACATGCTCTTAATAACCCCAGACGCAGTCTGGGGTATATGAAAAACCTCTAAAAAAGCATCTCTGAGAGATGCGCTCTTTACTAAAGTAAAAAAACAAATTTTTGTCTATTTCGTGTTTTTAGATGTTTGATAAATAAATTATTATGGAACAGCAACTTATAGAACAGGCGTGGAACAATCGCGACCTTCTGAAAAACGAAGTAGTGCGTGCTGCAATACGCTCCACCATCGAAAAGCTGGACAAAGGTCTTATCCGCATTGCCGAGCCTAAGGATGGTCAATGGATTGTAAACGAATGGATTAAGAAAGCCGTGATACTGTATTTCCCCATCTGCGACATGCACACCATAGAGCTACCGCCTTTCGAGTTCCACGACAAGATAGCCCTGAAACACGACTTCGCCTCGCAGGGCGTGCGTGTGGTGCCTCACGCCATAGCGCGTTACGGCTCCTATCTCGCCAAAGGCGTGGTGATGATGCCCTCTTACGTAAACATCGGAGCCTACGTGGACAGCGGCACTATGGTGGACACTTGGGCCACTGTGGGCTCGTGTGCGCAGATAGGCAAAAACGTACACCTGAGCGGCGGCGTGGGCATCGGCGGCGTGCTGGAACCCGTGCAGGCAGCACCCGTGATAGTGGAGGACAACTGCTTTATCGGCTCGCGCTGCATTATTGTGGAGGGCGCACATATCGGCACCGAAGCGGTGATAGGGGCAGGCGTGGTGATAACCGGCTCCACCAAGATTATCGACGTAACAGGCAGTGAGCCAAAGGAATACAAAGGCTATGTGCCTCCCCGCTCCGTGGTGATACCCGGCAGCATACCCAAACGTTTCCCCGCCGGTGAGTACAACGTGCCCTGCGCCCTTATCATAGGCCAGCGCAAACCCTCCACCGACCTCAAGACCTCCCTCAACGCCGCCCTCCGCGACTACGGGGTGGAGGTATAAGGTGTTGGTATGAAATGATTTGGTGAGTGTAGCTGAATTTATTAAAAATGTCTTCCGATTTATTCTATAATCGTTACCGCGTACCTTCTGCTAGAGCAAAATGGCATGATTATGGCGGTGGTGCCTATTTCATAACAATTTGCACAAAAGGCAAGGAACATTATTTTGGCAGGATATCTAACGGCGAGATGCAATTGTCGACAGTTGGTGAATATGCTAAACAATGCATCGAACAAATATCGCAACATAATCCATATGCACATGTACCATTGTATGTGATAATGCCAAACCATATTCATTTAATTGCGTTTATCGACGCCACCACCCCCGTAGAGACGGTGCATGCACCGTCTGAAAACAACAACGAATTTGTAGAGACGGT
Organism: Bacteroidales bacterium UBA1219; assembly: GCA_002309295.1. GTDB lineage: Bacteria > Bacteroidota > Bacteroidia > Bacteroidales > P3 > UBA1219. Next base: position 24,225 of record DBXF01000006.1, read on the forward strand.
GCACGCACCGTCTGAATATTTGGAGACGGTGCATGCACCGTCTCTACAGACAACAAACAACAGATGGAAAAATGACACAGTCGACGAACAAATGCAAATGATTTCGGAACAAAAAAACAGATTGTCATATTCTATTGGTAATTTCAAATCTGCCGTTTCACGTTTTGCAACACAAAACAACATCCAATTTGCTTGGCAGACACGTTTTTACGACCGTGTTATTCGTAACAGAGAGGAGATGAACCGCATTGCCAATTACATTGAAAACAATGTGACACAATGGGAGTTTGATTATTACAATAAATAACAATTACGCCTTAATTCTTCACATCTTGATAAAGCATAAAATCTGTTTTTCACAAACTGATAATACGAATTTATAGTATTTTCAGTTGGCAAAATTTGACAAGTATGCACCATGTATTATTGTGCTACCAGCGGGAATTCTTTGAAAAAAGACAGTAGCGAAATTGTCTCTTTGCGAAGCTTTGTTTTGGCAAACTTTTTTATATCGCCATCGGTGAGTTCGCCCAGTCCGTTCATAACTGTCTTGTCGCTAACTTTTTCCAATGTGTCAATACAACACTGCAGGTGTTCCTGCAACGGCAAGCCCATCCTCGATTCCACAATGGCAGCATTTATCGGGGTTTGCGACTGAAGGAAAAACCAGCAGTCGAACACATCGCGGCCCGTAACCTCGTTCCGGTCGAGAAGTGCGCACAGCTTGTGGGCAAACATATCGGGCTTTGTAAGAACTCTCATTTCGATACCCATCAAATTCTTTGTCTCATAATGGTTGTCGAATTTCCGTGTGGAAATCTCCACCTTCAGCTTGCGTTCGTCTTTGCCGTAATTTAGGACAAATATAGGGCCAAAGAATTTCCGTGCCTCGTCGTCGAGTGTGCCGTACCGTATCAGAATCCGTCGCATTCGATTATAAACGATGTCTTCTTTGCTGTCGTCCAGCAAGTTAAAATCCAAATCCACCGAAAAACGTGGCAGGTCGTAGAAGAACATCAAAGCGGTTCCGCCCTTGAAGGCCAGAGCATTGGCAAGTTCAGCGTCTGAAAACACATCTTTCAGAATCTGAAGCATTTGGTATTTGTGTTTGTTCAAGTCCATAGCAGTTATTTTTTGAACAGCTCTTTTACACGTGCGGTCAACCGTGCTGAGTTGTAGATTGGCAGAATACGCATAACCTTTTTTTTGTTTATGGGACGCAGGTTGTCGAAATAGCATTCCGAGTGGAGATACATTATGTCGAGCAAAGCACGTTCAGGAGTGGCGATATTGATATTGTCGAGCCGTTCGATGCCATTCATATTACATAAAATCTCGCCCTTTATCTGGCTGTAGCGGAAAGGCATCCCCAACATCTCGATTTCTCGGTTGAGATAACTTATCGATGTGATGGCAGAATCGTACTGGAAAATAACGCCGGCTTTCTGTAGCACATATTCCAACGAGATATATGATGGCACAAACACCAAACCCGCCAACTCCTCTGGATTATAGACGCTTTTGGCATAGATGCCTTTGCGCGGATTCAGCAGCAGGCCTTTGTGCACATAGTAGTTAAGCCTCTTGGTTAGCGAAATGTCCCTTTTCTCGTTTAGCAGCATTGCCACACTTCGTGTGCTAAAGGCCGTCCTTGGCGATGAGCCAAGCAAATACATCATATTTATTTGCGAACTGTTCATACGAATAATTAGTATTTTCAGTTTGCAAAATTACGAAAAAATTTTGATATGGACAAAAAAATCGGATTTTATCCGATTATTTTCACGAACTGATAATCCGATTTTATAGTATTTTCAGTTGGCGAAATTCAATCTTGCCAAGCGCAGATAACATTGTTGAAATTGCGTTGCCGCAGGTCTTCGTGGGTGATGAAAAAATTGAAACAGGCAATCTCATATTTCATTTCCAACCAATAGCAGCAGCATAGCAGAATCTCGTACGAATCCCAGTTTTTGTCGAGTTCTTCGTAAAAATTTTTATTAGTTACCCAAACACCGCCTTCGTAGCCGCCGAGATACCCCCACGAATCCTCATCGTAATAATCTTCAATCTGTTCTGCTACCATTTCCCTTTCTTCGTGTGAAAGGGTATTCTCTGCCCATATTACAATTTCCGGGTAATCGTGTCCAACCTTGAACCATACACTTTTTTCCTCATCAATCTCCATGTCGGCAGGCGGTTCTGCACGGTGCAGATTATTTGTGTAGGGTGTGTAAATCACCTTGCCGCCTTCGTACCCCCCGAAGAAATACAACATCCCCTCGTGTGGATAGTGGTTTTCGGGGTCGTGGGCGGCTAAGTCGGGGCAATGCAGCTGCAGACAAAAATACATCGGCGTACCGTCGTCATCCACAGGCCACGTAAAACCCTCAGGCACATCGGGCAACCCTCCCACTTTACTGCAGCCTGGAGTCGGAATGTTCAACTCATTTGGATAAATCTTTATGCATTTGCGACGCATCGCACGCAGTTTTTCCACAGCTTCGGCAACCTTTTTCTTGTCGGGTTTTGATTCGACAAAACCTCTCACCTCGGCAAGAATCACCACCGCGACGACATATATTATCATTATTCCGATGACAACCCATCCCCAGTTTTGCACAAACTCCGCACCTTGGGGACTGTAACTGGCCAGCGCCCAAAGCGACAGCGCCACCAGTATGCTCGGCACAAGCGCTGTAAGTATTATTTTCCGATATTTGCTTATAAAAAATCGGGGGTCGCTCATCTCTCTCTGGGATGCGTTATAACTCAATTATTATCCCTTACTTCCATTTCAGGGTTTCGAGAATGTGTCGGGCGTCGTCCTGGATATAGTTGATAACAGGCTCGAGGGAGTCGTAGTTGGGGGTGCTGTTGATATAAACGGCTCCGCGGACGAAATTTTTCACGCTGTCGGTGGCCCAGAACTGGAACGTCGAGGCGACCTGCTGACCTTTGAGACGCCATGTGTTGGCAAAGACCTTCTCTTCGGGATTGTTGTACGACTGCTCCTCCACTCCCGACGATTTCTGGAAATGCAGTTTCAGCAGCTGGTAGGCTGTATCCACCTCCATCGCAAGCGAGGCCGGAGTTTTCAACTTCTTGTAACTAAGAAAGATAACGCCGTTGTATTCGGGATAGAGTATGTCGATCCATTTCACCGAAGGTATGTCCTTTTTCATCACCACCGCTGAATTGGTGGGGTATTCGAAAGTGATGCCCAATGCGGCGGTGTCGTAGGTCTGGTACGACTTGTCGGGCAGTGTGATGCGGTAATATGTGGTTGGCTTGGGGGCATAGGTCTGACCACTGTCGCAAGCGGCATACACCAATAGGGCTATCAAGCTAATTGCCAGTATTTTAATCTTCATCCTGTGACGGTTTTTCGATGGTTACTTTCACCTCTTCGATACGACGGTTGTCGGATTTCTGTATCACAAAGTTGAGGTTTTTGATTTTGACGTTGGTGCCGGGCTGCGGTATCTCGCCCACCACTTCGAGGATAAGTCCCGCGAGGGTCTCGGCGTCGCCGCGTACTTCGTCGAACTCCTCGTCGTCGAGGTCGAGGGTCTTGCAGAAATCGATGATGCTTGTCTTGGCCTCGAATACGAAGGTGTCCTCGTCGAGTTTGCGGAACGGCAGCTCGGTTTTGTCGTATTCGTCGGTAATCTCGCCCACAATCTCCTCAATGATGTCCTCCAAAGTAACGATTCCCGACGTTCCGCCGTATTCGTCAACCACTATGGCGAGGTGTATCTTCAGTGTCTGGAATTCGTGCAGAAGGTCGCTAACGCTCTTGGTCTCAGGCACAAAGAATGGCTCGCGCAGCAGGCTTGTCCACGCCTTGGTCTTGTCCTTGGCCATCACCGAAAGGAGGTCCTTCACGTAAAGTATGCCTTTGATATTGTCCACAGAGCCGTCGTACACGGGGATACGCGAAAAGCCGGTGCTTTCGTACAATTCCACGACTTTGTCGAGGGGTTCGTCGATGGATATGGCCACGATGTCGATACGCGATTTCATAATCTCGTTCACCACGAGGTCGCCGAAACGCACTATGCCTTTCAGCATCTGGGCTTCGGTCTCCACGTCCTCACCGCCTTCGGCAATCTCTATCACGTCCGACATCTCGTCGCCGGAGAGAGCGTTGGTGTTGTTGGTGGTGTTGAACTGCGATTTCATCCACACCGACAAAGCTCCGAAGGGTTTGAACAGCCACGCCAGAAACTGTATGGCCACGGCGTGTTTGGATACGATGTCCGACTCCTTCTCCTTGGCGTAATATCTTGGCAACCAATATACAAACACTGCGGCAATGAGCAGATAAACAAAGATTCCGACTATCAGAATAAGTTTTGCGTACCACGGCCAACTTTCGGGCTGGTTGAGGTATGCGATGAGCAGTCCCAAAAACAACGCAAGGCCTTGGAAAGTGAATGTGGCGAACTCCAGTGCCGACAGGGTGCGGTCTTCGTTGTCGAGCAGTTTTACCACCCTTGTGGCGGCAGTGGTGCCGGTGTTTTTAATTTCGTCGTATTCGCTGTGGCTGAGTTCTTCCACGGCGTGGTAGAACATCGATGAAAAAACAGCAAGCAGAAACAGTATTACGGCTCCTGCGGCCATCAATATGTTTGTAAGTAACATCTTTACAGTTGCAAATTCTTTATTAAATTATTATGCAAAGTTACACTATTTTTTCCGTTTTTTTGCGCTTATTTTTCAAAGTGTTTCAACAGCATTATTAAATTGCGGATTATCAATGTTTTATAAACCAAATTCGCTAATCTTGCCGTTGCCTACATACTTGTTTTAGTGTATGTTGGATACTGCCAAAGGAGGAAAAAACTGCCATTTTGCACTATTCTCTGGAGGGTAAAATGCTGTAGATGTAATTGCCACTGCCTTGAATTACTACAGGGTGGTAGTTCCCTTTACCGTCTGGAGCATAGACTTCGGCAGAGGTGTTGGGCGGAATGCGGTATCTCCATGCATAATGCTCTTCGTCATATCGCACCCACGAGCTTTCGATGGGTCCCGACACCGACTGGTAGGTGCATTTCACGGAATCCAATCCAGGCACAAAATGCGGTTTTAGTATTATCTTGCTGTAGCCGGGTGCAGCGGGACGTATGCCGGCCAAATACTCATATTCCCAGATAATTAGGTCGCCGAGAAGCATCACATGGTTGCCGGAGTTCATGGCGGGATTGGCGGTGTTGCCGTTCCACAGCTCCCAAATGGTGGTGGCACCGTTGCGCACCATATAGCCCCAGCTGGGGTAATCGTCGTTGGTGGCAATCTTCATGGCAAGGTCGGGACGGCCGTAGTCCATCAAAGTACGCATAAGCTGCTGTATGCCAACCACTCCCGTGGACACGTGCCCGCCGAATTTGTTTTCGGTCTGACTGACGATATTTTCAAAGACTTTCTCTTCGTAGCCCTTTGGCACCATGCCGAAAGCCAACGGCAGTATGTTGGCGGTAACGGTGTTATTGTCGTACTGTCCCGTTTCGGGATGGAAATATTTTTTGTTGAAAGCCTCTGTGGTGGCGTCAATTTCGTTGCGGAAATAGGTGGCGTCGTCCGAGAGGCCGAGCATCTGCGCAAATTTCTCCATCTTTCCGCAAAGGTAGCAGTAGAAAGGCGTGGAAAGCACAGCGGCGGCGGTAATGCGCGTTGAGTCTTTGGAGTGTATCAGCTCCGGGGATTCGGGAGGCAGACACCAGTCGCCGTACCTGTCCTTGGTCATTATGCCGTCATGTATATAGGTGTCTTTCATAAACTTAAGCCATTTTTTCATGGCAGGATAGTGGCGTTCGATGGGCTTGGCGTCGCCGAAACGGGTGTACACCATGTCGGCGGAGGTGATGAAAGCCCCCGGCCAAGTCATGCTGTTGTTGTAGAAACGCCAGTAGGCGGGCATCACGTCGGGCAGCGAGCCGCTTTCGAGCTGACTGTCGTCGGCGTCGGTAATCCATTTGGAATACAGGTGGTGGTTGTCGAAAATGTACGACTCGCCGTAACAACCTGTGGTGCGGTCGCCGTTCCAGCCCATGCGCTCGTCGCGTTGCGGACAGTCGGTGGGCATGCTGCGGTAGTTGCCGCGAATACCCCAGTAGGCGTTGCGGTAAACGCTGTTGATTATCTCGTTGGAGGTTGTGAAAGTGCCTGTAACGGACATTTTGTCGTAGAACACGCGCCCTTCGAAATCGGAGAGCGAAGGCTTCCCGCGCAGGCCGCTCACCTCCACATAGCGGAATCCATGTGTTGCAAACATCGGATGCCATTTGGCGGGTTTACCGTCGGAGACGTAGCGGTCGGTGCATTCGGCGGCGCGCATGGTGGCCATGCACATATTGCTGTCGGGCAGGAGGATTTCGGCAAAACGCAGGGTAACGGTGTCGCCCCGTTTCTGATTCCTTAATTCGATTTGCACATTGCCAACCATGTTCTGCCCCATGTCGATAATCCATTTGCCGTCCTTTTGGAACATAGCCACGGGTTTTAGGCGGTCCTGCACCATAATGTTGGGGGTGGGCTGAGGCTCGAGGGCGCCGGCGGGAGCTTCCATAATATCGACGTTTTGCCACTGGCTGTCGTCGTATTTGGGCATTGTCCAATCGCCGAGGTCCATATTGGCGTTGTGCGTCTCGCCGTCGAACTCGTTGGAGGTGCGTATGGGGCCGCGGTTGGTTACTTTCCAGCTGGTGTCGCTCATAACGATGGTGCTTCCGCCTAAAAGGTTGCTACAGGTTATTTCCAGTTGCATATTAAGTCGTGGTGTGCCGAAATGCAGTATATTTTTGGTGCCGTCGCGGTCGGGATTGTCGGGATTGTAGCGCATAGCGGTGAAACGTCCGCCCTCAAGCACCACGCCAATGGCATTGTCGCCTTTCCTTACAAAGTTGGTAACATCGTAAGTGTTGAAATACACACGTTTGCGGTAGTCGCTGAGTGCCGGTTTCAGAATCTCCTCGGCGGCCACCTCCTTGCCGTTTATATATACGCTATATTGTCCCAATCCGCTGATATACAGCTTGGCAGAGGTGACTTTGTTGTTGATGTTAAATTCCTTGCGCAAGTAACGTGCGGCAAGACGGGTTTTGCCTGTAAGCACGTCGTCGCTATAGTCGCGGCCTATCCATTTGGCATTCCAATCAATGGGATACACCAAACTGCAACAAGCATTTTGTGAAAGAAAAAATGAAGAAGGACCCCAGTCTTCGGGCGAAAGCAGGCTGATGGTAAAATTCTGCACATCGCTTTTGACAGACATTGTTTTTTGTCTTTTGCGTTTGATTATGTAAACCTTACCTATTACTTTCTGTTTGAGGGGTTCTTCATAAATCACGGTGGTATGCACCGCCCAATATACTTTCTGGCGGCTGTGCAGCGTTTTCCCTTTGTAGGGTATATACAGCATGTCGGACGAGGCCACGGTTGTGTCCCACAAATCGCCTATAGCGCGCTTGGCTTTTTTGTAGGTGGACGAGACAATTATGCGATACGTCGATTGTACCACATTAGGCCTATCGGCCGTGTACTGCCAGCTGAAACGAGGCTGTGCCGTGTGCAGTGCCTGCGGATTGGACTGCATCTCCACTGTCGGATTTACAATATTGATTTTCTGCGCGTTGGCAGAGAAGACAAGCAGCAAAGCCGTCAGAAAAGGGAAAAGACGTTTCATCATTTATCGGAAATTTTGATGCATTTCAGTTTTATTGTACCAATATTGCCTTGAGCCTTGCTTTGGTTGAAAAAACGCGGGTTGAAAAGCAGTACAAGCGAGTCGCCTTCCAAAAACGGATGGTAGTCAATACTCTGGTATTCAAGTGATTTGTTTGGAAAACTCTCGTACTGCCATTTGTGGTTGGGGACAGAGTCAGCAAAGGTGTAACTAAGGGTGTGGTCATCGAATTTTTTGGTGTGCATGCCCGGCGCCGAGACTTCGAAATGCACGCTGAGATCGTTGCTGTAGAGGGTGAAATTGCCGTTGATGTCGCTGTAGGTGTTCATCCCGATCCAATCCTCGGTCCAACCGCGGATCAAGGCGTTGCAGACGGGTTTGCCGGTGTTTTCGTCGATGACTTGTCCTTTCAGACATATATTATTGTATCCCAACATATTGTAGTAGTTGGGCGGACGCTTTGCCAACTCTTTTCCAAAGGGCAGTCCCATCAGATTTTTCACTTCGTGGGCGGCAGGCTTTTTCTCTTTTTTCGAATTTATCAAAGCGGTGTACTTTCCTTCGAAATTCACCTCGCCGGTGCAGTCCACATAGCCCCACCAGCCGAATCCCGCCGCTCCCATGCTGCGCGCAATGGCAAAGACTTGGAGCATAAACTGCCGTTGTTCGTCGTAATCCACGCTGTCGTTATCAACCGGGAGCGAGGTCTCGCCCACCATCCACGGCTTGTTTGTGACGACATTGCTGTACCAGTACATCTCGCTTGCCACACGCAGAGGGTGGTAGGTGTGCATCTCTACAAAATCCACGGGCATTATGGTGGGGTCCCACTCGAAGACCTCGATAGGTTCCGAAAAAGCCACGGTAAACAGCTGGTTTGGTGCGCTTTGGCACATCATCTCGCGCCACGACGACACTATATTGTACGCCTCAATCTTGTCGCGGTGCTCGACGGTGTCGAAATAGAGCGGCTCGTTGAAAAAATCGTATGCCCAAAGTGTGGAATTGTTGGCGAAATGCCTTAGCAGGCCGTTGGTGTATTCCACTAGCGCACTGTCGAAAGGCGGGTCCAGAAGCAGCATCACACGCAGGTTGTTCTGGGCTGCTGTGTCGATTATCCTTTCGAAAGCCTTGTACATAGCGGCGGTGTCGGCTGTCTCCACGCCAGTAACGCATAGCCGTATGCTGTTGAACCCCATGTCGGCTATCACGGCGAAATCGTAGGCCGCGCTGTTGCTCAGATAGTATGGCGCCGGAGCTATAACGATGGAGTCGCTGCGGTTGTCGGCGTAGGTTTTGTAGTTGAGCGTAAGCGGGAACCACGGCTCGCCGTTGAGCATAAAATGGTCGCCCTGAACATACACAAAGCCGTCGCGCTGGGTGTCGCGGGGTACAAACGGGACAATGCTGTCCTCGTCGGAACTGTGGCTGCACGACGAAAAAAGAACTACCGAAAGGATAGCACAGAGAAGGAAGGTTTTTCGTGCCACAGTTGTCATGCGTCAGTTGGTTTTTCCGAAACGTTTCTGGTTCTGTCGCTGCAGTTCGTCGAAATCGATGTTGCTACGTATCTGCTTGATGATGGATTCCACAATGCGGTACATCTCGCCGCCCTGCGAATAGTCGGCGGCACAGGCGAAATTCACACGGTTTTCGCCCACCAGTTGCTCAGCCATGGCGCGTTTGGCGGCGTTTCGCGGACGGTACACGGCTATGGAGTTGCCGCCTTTCTGTTTCACCAGCCGCATGCAGGGCACGTCGGTCTCGCCGTCGCCGAAATAGATCATATTGCTGAAAGGCACTGGACGGTCCTTGTCGGCCACATATCGGTTCACCTTGTAGTTGTCGCTAACCTTGGCGATGCCTTTGTTTATCATGAAAAGGAACTGCGTCTTGGCGGTGAAATCGACAGCCACGGCGGGCCATACCGCCACCCCGTCGTCGTACATAAACGAGCAGGCGTATATCTCCTTGAAATGCTTTGCTATAGGCGTTCCTTCGATCATCTCCTTGAGTCCCGACGAGTTGATGTAATGCTCCACCTTTACACCGTATTCGTTGCCGAGGGCGTTTATCAAATCGAACCACTGCTCCACGCCTTTGTACAGCTGCACGCTACGGCCGAACTCCACAAACTGTTCACGTTTGACGCTGACATGCGCCGCACGGGCTTTTTCGAGCATCAGCCGCATGTAGCACAGCACGTTGCTGGCGTTGTGCTTGGCTTTGAGACGGTCGTTCTCGGCCCAGAACTGCTTGCGGTCCTTGATGCCAATTGCTTTCAGGAAGTCGTACTCCTGCATGTTGAGCGGCGAGAGGGTGCCGTCGAAATCGTAGATAAGTGCCACTACGGGCTTTTTTGCGGGCATTTTTTTCTTTTGATTATAAATTATTCTATGATTACAATACTCCTGCTCGCCTTCGGCTCGCGAATTGCGAAGCAATCGTGAACTCCGCTGAAATCAATTTAATATTGTGAACAGATCTTGTAAATCTTGTAGATTGTTTCTGCCTTCGGCAGAATATTCTTTAAATATAATATTTTGTCCGTTATTCGGCTGGCACAAAACTGCCGTCGTCCTCGATTTTGATATGCGGATTTTTGAAATCGGACTTGGTGAGGGAGCGGATAAACTGCGCCACCTTGTTGTCCAAATCGGGTTGCGGACCTTTGCCGAAGGCCTGTATAAACGAGTGGATGCGTCCGTCGATAAGCTTGCCGTTTCTGTCGATACGTGCCACAAGTACAGGCGAGTAGCCCGAAATGCCCGACACGCTGATGCCGGCGGGAGTGCAGAAATTGCCGAGACTGTAGGCCACGAGATGTCCTTTGTACACCTCCATGGCACGGCACACGTGGGGTCCGTGACCGAAAACGATGTCGGCGCCCTCGTCGATGCACATGTGGGCAAACGAACGCAGGTTACCACGGTCTTCGCCGAGGAAAATCTCCGTGCCTTCGGGCAGATGGATCTTGTCCTTGCCTTCGGCACCGCCGTGGAACGACACTATAAGTATGTCGCAGGAGTCGCGCAGCTCGTGCAGTATTTCTTTCACCGTTTCCACATTCTGGTGCGTGTAGGTGTAGCCGTTGTGACCGAAAGCGCAGAAACCGTAGGTTATGCCCTTTTGTTTCAGCAACGCCTTGCGGCAGAGGCCTTTAACGCCGGCATATTTTATATGCAGACTGTCGAGCAGCCGCATGGTCTCCTTAATACCTTCGGTGCCGAAGTCGTTGCTGTGGTTGTTGGCAAGACTCAGGAAATCGAATCCGGCATCCTTGAAAAGGCGGGCATACGACGATGGCATACGGAAAGCGTAGCTGTATTTTCCCGTGCCTTTGGTACATTTGCCTTTTTCGCCCATGGCACCTTCGCAGTTGCCCACGGCTATGGTAGCGTTACGAAGCAAATCGCCCACGTGGTCGAAAAGATTTTTACCATCGTTGGCGGGCAGTTGCCTCGAAGGATATGTGGTCCCCAGCATCATATCGCCGACCATGGCAATGGTGATGGTGTCGGTGCTGGAAACTTGTTCTTTATTGGCCTTTTTTGTGGTGTCCTGAACAGGACTCTGTGCTTTGACAGCAAAAGCCGCCACAAGCAAAAGAGCGACTAACAATTGTTTTTTTACTGACATATCTGTGTGTTTTTAGTTTCGTTTACGTTTGCAAAAATACGCAAAAAAAATGATTTTTTTACTATCAAATGTTTATTCAATCTATACACCTGTATTTATTTACTATTACAATTTTCCACTCGCCGTTCTGTTTTTCCAAAAACACATAGCCTCCCCAGTGATCGAAACGAAAATCCACCACGGCACGACGCATCCCGCGGTCGAGAACTATTGTATATGCATAGGGATAGGTTATTAATTCCCAATAAAAAGTATGACTTGATACTTTTGCAGCATTATTTACAAATTGTATTTTCGGTTCACTTTGCTCTAATCGTTCACATCTCAGAATTCGGTTACCTAGAAATTCGAAATATTCTACTCCCAAGAAATCTTCCAACAGTTTTTTATATTCGTCGGTCAGATAAACTATTTTTCTGTCGGGAAAATGCACCGGCGGACGGAAGGTTATATTCGAATCCACCTTAATGGTGAGTATTTTCATCAACTGATATTCTGGTTTCTCAAAATCAAACTCAGGCAATAAATACCCACTTTCAAGTTGGCGCTGAATCCATAAAATCTTGCTTATACGAAGACTGTCGGCACTGCCATAGTATTTTTTTACATAGGAATTGTATTTTTCATCTTTTATATATTTCCTTCGGTAACTTTCATCGCTGATTATTTTGTCTATATGACTTGTGTAATATCCTATCAGCTCGTCGGTTTTGTAAGGTATGGTGTCGGCTACATAGATGCTTCTGAGCGTGTTTTGAACAATAAAATAGGGGTTGTCCTTATATAATTGTCGTTCTTTGTTTTGAAAACCGTTCTCTCCGCACAACAGCGGCTGGTAAAAAGCCACAAAAACCTTGTGGGCCTCCGCCACCCATTTGTCGGGAGCCTCGGTTTCGTTGGATGGCACCTCCTTCGACCAATTGTCGAAAAACCGGTAGAGGTCGTATTCGGAGTTTCTGCTGTAAGCTTCTTTCAACAAAAGTTCCTGCTCCTGATTCTGGCTGTGCAACGCAGGGCACAAAAATAGAAGAAAAGCAAGAGCCAAACAAGTCGGCAGACTGCCGTAGGGTGTCTTTTCAACAACTTTTTTCATATCTATCTCTTTACAATTTTTCGGTAGCAGTTCCTACCTTCGGCATCCGTAAATTCGACAATATAAATGCCTTTGGGCCATTTGGCGGTGTTTATGCGTTGCACGTCCGCCTCCACGCGGCTTTGGCGTATTTTCACGCCAAGTGCGTTGACAACGGTGTACTGCACAATGTCTTTGCCCGAAATCTCCACATAATCGTTGCAGGGATTGGGATAAACCTTGATTTCCTGTTTCGACACTTCGCCAATGGATACCTGCGAGCCGTCGCGCACAAGTTCGATGATTATATGAGTGGCGGCGGTGTCGGACACCGAGATGTTTTCTATAGTCTTTTGTCGGTAGCCGGGAGCAGTGGCCACAAGGGTGTAATCGCCTTCGAGAAGCAGACGGTAGAAATCGCCGTGACCGGAACGGCTGAACACATCGGAGCTGTCGCAGTCGTAGTTGCGGACTGTTATCAATGCCTGCAATGGCTGTCGTGTTACGGAGTCCACCACAAAGCCGTGAATGCCGTAATGCACTTGGTCGATATAGTCGAGCAGGGCTCGGCGGTGGAAGTTCCAATAGGTAGGCAAGTCGCTGCTGGATAGGGTTTTATCTTTCGACACCTCTATTGTGCATTCTTTGCAGTGATGATAATAATTCATATAGTCCTGCCGTCCGTTGTTTATCACGTACCAGTCGCCGCCTACTACTATTCCGCTGCGGTTTTCGGAAGTGTAAGCACCGCTATGCGCAGCACGACAGCTGTCCACAAATTTGCGTCCCACAGCCCTCCACCATTGGTAGTCGGCGGAACGTTTCTGGCTCGATTCATATCCGTCCCACGGGAAATTAACGACTTCGGAACCGCCGTGCAGGTTGGCCGACATCACAAAATGGTGGGCGGCGGCATAGTTTATCATGGCGGTGTTCTCCTGCTGTATGTTGTTTAGTGGTGCCGTGGACCACGGGTCGGGGTAGTTGCGGTTTAGGTCCACATAGTTTGCGTTGGAGCGTGTGGAGCGCGACACGTTATTGTTGCCGCCGTAGTAGGTGCCGTCGGGATTGGAGAGCGGGTTGATAAAGATACGTGTGTTGTTTACAAGGCGTGTAATATAAGCATCGGTGCCGTAGTTGCTCAAAAGGTGGTCTATCAGTCTGAGCATCAGTATAAAACCCGTAACCTCGTCGCCATGCATTGTGGAGGTGTAGAAAAACTGCGGCTCGTTTTGGTCGATGTTGAGGCTGTCGGAGATGACGGCGCACAGTATCAGCCTTCCGCGCACCGATGTGCCTATGGTGTCGATACGGCAGAGGGCGGGGTATTTCACTGCAAAGCTGTCCATCATCTGCAGATACACGTCGTAGGTTGGGTAGCGGTCCCAGCTGGACATCTGTGCCACGGTGGTGGCCATAGAAACGGCTTTTTCGGCTTTGCGCCTGACAATGGTGTAATCATATCCCTTTTGCAGAAAAGCCTCGAACTCGGCGCGGTTAGCGTAGGCCGTAACGGTGTTGCCCTTGCGATTGTCGATGGAGACAATGCGGCCGAGCTCGCGGAGATTGGAGGCGTCGCTTTCCTCGAAAGAGAATACTACTTCGGGATGGGCGGCAAACAGGCTGTCGATGGCGTTCTGGGCCGTAGCCCCGATATAGCAAAGGAAAATGGCAATTGCCAAAAACGAAAGTTTTCTCATAGAAAATAATTATTTTGCGACCTTTACGGAACGACAGCTATGCGCCGACTCCCGCAAAGGTAAAGTAATGGTTTGCAAGAAAATTCCATACCATCACCACGCCGGTGGCGAAGACTTTGGAAATCCAGAAATTAAGTTTCAGTTTTTCGTGAAGTAGATATAAGATTAAAGTGTTGAGTCCCAAGCCGATGAGCGACACACCGAAAAATTTGACGTATTCCACGCCCACCTGCTCGTTGGTGCTGCCCCACGTCCACACGCGGTTGAGGATGTAGTTGCTCGTGGCGGCAACCACAAAACCTATGGCGTTGGCAATGAATTTGGGGATTTTCAGTTTTTCCTTGCAAATCCACGTCAGGCCAAAGTCGATGATGGTTCCTGTAACTCCGACCACGCAGAATTTCAGGAATCGATATAGCATTGCTTGTGTAAGCAGCTCTTTCACTTCGGAAATCATTTAGGTTTGCTCACGCGACGGTATTTGCGTTTCATCACGGGTTTGGTGTAAACCACTTCGCCCGGGTCGTTAACTTCCAAGCCGTAGAGATAGTGGTGGTCGATATTCACTTTTATGTGGAAAAAGTTGCTACAACCGCCGGTGATGTTGGGTATTTCGTAGAGCAGCAGCTTGTCGAAACGACGGTCGCGAAGGAAATTCACCCACACCACTTTGTCGCCCTCCTCGTTGATGAAGCCTATGTACTGGCGTTTGTATTTGTCGAGGTGCTCGTCGATGAGCTGGCATTCTTTGTCGGGCTGGTGCTCGTGGGTGTGGTTCATCTTGGCTATTTTTTTCTTGATGAGCCTCTCCACGGTGTCAATCTCTGCTGGTGAGAGTGTGAAACGACCAGCCTGGTTTTCCACGGTGATGTCGGTTTCAAAATCCTCGTTGAAGGCGTAGCCCTCGTAGTTAACGCCCTGCACCACGGCGGCGTATTTGGCCGAAGGTTGCTGCTGGGGTCTTTTCTGCGACAATGCCGGCACTGTTAGTACCAGAGCCATTGCAAGCGCCATTGTCGTTTTTTTAATATCAAATACCATATCTTTGAGGTTTTTATTTTTTACTTTAGTTAGATTGTCTTTCTGAAAAGACATTCGTTATATTGTAACGTTTTTCGACAGATTCTTACTGTTGGTGGAGTCGGTTTGTGCGGCCTCGGTCTCCGATTGCTGGGGACGGAAGTATATCTCGTGCAGCGGGAAGGCGTCGGACATTTCGCCGGAGAAGAAGAAGTCGAAACCGATAGCGCCGAAGGTGTAAACCTTACCCGCAATGTTGATGTGTGAACCACCGCATCTGGGGTCGGGCTTGGGCTGTGACTGCGAGAAACCTACGTTGAACAGTGTGAACAGGATGTCGGGACGGTTGGAGATGTCGTATCCGGCACGTTTCCACTGCATCATGGTCTGGTGCAGTATGCAGCCGGTGTAGATGTACGAATAGAGGTGGTTGTGGTAGTCAACAAGACGGTTCACACGCTCTGTGGTGTGGTCGGCGGTGTGGAAATCGAGGATATGTTCGTACTCCTTGCCCATGTAGTATTCGCTGTTGGGGTCTTTGAGGTTGCGTTCCACTTTCATGGCAGTGAAGTCCTTGATGCCGTTCACTCCGAGCGAGAACTGCGACTGCACCGAGAGTATAGCCCTTGGTGCGAGGTAGGTCTTGTAAATCTCGCGTTTGGAGTTGAACAGACGCATCTGCTCACCCACAAGGCAGCCCACTATCAGACGCGGGTCCACGCCGGTGATGTGTGCGGCGCTGTCGATAAGCACTTTGTCCTTGAGGATGGCAGGTTTCAGAGCAGCCCATTCTTCGGTGGCCATCCACGGGATGACGTTGGGGTTCTGCTGCTGTTTTTGCGACTCAAAGGCTTTCATCATCTTGTCCAAGAATTTGTTATAATCCTCGTTTTTCTCTGCGTAAAGCGATGCGGCGGCAATCATCTGCGATATCACTGCCGGATTGTCGCATGTGCGCAGTGTCTGGCCCATCAGACGGGCGTTTTCGGGATAGAAACGTCCGAAAGAGGCCAATTTTATGTACTGTTGCAGCTCCATCTGCTGACGTTCCTGCGCCGAAGTCTCGGATTTGGAGAGATCGTTCATCTCCGACACCTCCATCAGATAACGGGAATTTTTGTCGATGGTGCCGCTGTTGTTGGTAAGTCCAAGCTTGAAGATTATCAAACCGCCAATCTGTATTGCACCATAAATGGCGAACAAATGGACTAAAACGAGATAGGTAACACGTACCCACTTGCGTTTGAAAAATGATTTTTTCTCGGTTTTTTTTGTCTCCGAAGCCGATACTCCGGGTTTGTTTTCTGCTTCTTTCATTTTATACTAACGATAATGTTTGATTTGGGGCAGGCAATGCCATTGTAAGGTCGCGGAGCCAAGGTATGTTCTCGAACAGGGTGACATCCATAAGGATGAATACGATAGCACCGGCTAAATATCCCGCAAAGGCTAACCACGATATTTTTTTCAGATACCAGATAAAATCTATTTTCTCCATGCCCATCACGGCCACACCGGCAGCCGAGCCGATGATAAGGAGGCTTCCGCCCGTGCCTGCGCAGTAGGCTAGGAATTCCCAGAACGGATGGTTCTGTATGAAACCTTCGGGACTGATGGGATACATGCCCTGCACGGCGGCAACCAGCGGAACATTATCCACAATAGCCGAAAGCACACCGATAATGAGGTCGATGAGGAAGAAACCGAAGGTATGGTCGCCAATGCTGATGCCGCGCATCGAGTCGAGACCCTGGGCCATGGCGCCAAGTATTCCGGCCACTTTCAGGCAGCTTACCGCCATAAGTATGCCGAGGAAGAAAAGTATGGTGGGTGTGTCGATATGTTCCAGCGTGCTGGCAGCGGTTGGAAGCTTGTGTCCCTCTTTCTCGTACTTGCGGCTGATGATTTCGGTGGTTATCCACAATATGCCCAGTCCGAACAGCATACCAAGATACGGAGGCAGGTGGGTGATGGTTTTGAATATGGGAACGAAAATCAGTGCGGCGATACCCATAAAAAGCACCAGACGGCGCAAATTTACCGGTACGTCGAGACCGGAATGTTCCTCTTCGGGACGCTCAATCTCGCCTTTGAGTTTGGCACCGACGATGAGCACCGGAACCACCATGCATACAAAGCTGGCTATGAGGGTTTTAACGATAATATTCACAGTAGTAACCTGACCTTTTATCCACAGCATGATGGTGGTTACGTCGCCGATGGGCGACCATGCACCGCCGGCGTTGGCTGCGAGTATCACCATACCTGCGTAAAGCCAGCGTTCCTTGCGGTCGGCTATGATCTTACGCAAAAGCGCTATCATGACGATGGCTGTGGTCATATTGTCGAGCAGGGCGCTGAGGAAGAATGTGAGTATCGACAGAATCCACAAAAGTTTTTTCTTGTCCTTGGTTGTGATTTTGTCGGTAATTACGCGGAACCCCTGGTAGTCCTCGATAAGGGTTACAATGGTCATTGCGCCAAGCAGGAAAAACACTATTTCGGCTGTCTCGCCAAGATTTTCCACAAGTTCCGCGCTGATGATGTCTCCGGGCAATGCATGCGAAAGTGCAAGGATTGTCCAAACCAATGTGCCAAGCAGCAGAGCCGTGGCAGTTTTGTTTATTTTCAGCGGATGTTCCAACGCTATGCAGGCATATCCTACAATAAAAACGGTAACAATTACTACTGCAAACATGTTTTTTTTGTTAATGGCCTTTTTTAGTAATCAGGAGTCAGTTGCTGACACGGTGTTACTAAGTTGGCCTTGGTTATTATTATTTTATTTTTAGTGGTCAGTATTCAGTATTCAGGGGTCAGAGGCTGACGCGTTTACTGATTAACCTGTTATTATTATTTTTTTATTTTCTTTAATTTTGACTTTTATTCCGTATCAATTGTTCATTGTTAATTGTTCATTGTCAATTATTTGCGAATTGGCTTCGCCGAGCTAAAGGTTCCGAATTCCGAAATCCGAATTCCGAACTATTTCTTCGCTCTTTTTTGCATCTCCTCGCTGCGTTTCTGCATCTCTTCGAGACGTTTCATAAAGCCCGATTTCTTGGGCGGTTTGTTCTTGTACTTGAGGTTTGCCAACTCGATGCGTTTGTGAATCTTCTCCTCGTTGATGGTGCGACGAATTATTATCATCTGCAACATAGTGATACACAACGAAAGGAAGTAGTAGAAGTTAAGAGCAGCCGACAAACTATTCAACATAAACAGCATCATAAAGGGCATAAAGTACATCATAAATTTCATGCCGGGGATGCTTTGCTGCGAGGCCTGTTGGCGCATAGTGTACCATGTATAGAGGAATTGAACGGCGAACATCAGCAGACAGAAGAGACTTACGTGGTCGCCGTAGATGGGTATGTTCGGCAAATCCAAAATTGAGTCGTAGGTGGAGAGGTCCTCTGCCCAGAGGAAGGGCTGCTGACGCAACTCTATGGAAGCCGGGAAGAAACGGTACATTGCAAAGAGTATAGGCATCTGCAAAAGCATAGGCAGACAGCCCGCCATGGGACTTGCCCCCGCTTTCTTGTATAGTGCCGATATGGCCTGCTGTTTTTTCAGGGCGTCCTCCTGTTTGGGGAATTTTTCGTTGATTTTTGCGACCTCGGGTTGCAGCACTCTCATCACTGCCGAGGAGGAGTACGACTTGTATGCAATGGGGAACAGCACTAGTTTCACCAAAAGGGTTAGCACTATGATGATGATACCGTAGTTCCAGTTGAACTGCTCGAGGAAGTTGAACACCGGAATAATGGCGAAACGGTTAACCCACTGTATGGCGAAAAATCCCCATCCCAGCGGCAACATGCGCTCCAAACCGAGGTCCATATTGCGCAGGGTGCGGTATTTGTTGGAGCCGAAATAGTAGCGCATTCCAAAGGTGTAGTCTTTCGACAATTGGAACGGTAGTCCGATGGTGCTCTCCATGTCGCAGAGGTAACGGCTGTTGGTGTCCTGTTGGGTGGAAGTGCGGAGCATGGCGTTGTCGAAACTGCTGTCGGCTATGAGTATGGTGCTGAAAAACTGCTGCTTGAAAGCAATCCACTGTAGTGGCGACTTAACATTTTCTTCACCGTCGGTGCCGTCGCGCAGGTTATCGGCATTGTCGTTGGTAGGTTTGTAGTAGATGGAGCTATAGAAACGTTCCATGTCGCTACGTCCACTCTTGTTCAAGGCGTGTTTTTCGTGACGGGTGAGCTTGTCGGAAAAATAGAGGTCGAGCGTGGGGTTGTTCTGCAAAACATTTTCCAATCCATGGAAATTGATGTCGAATTTCACCTCATGGCTGTTGCCGTAAACGATGTAGGCAAATTCGAGGTAGCGTTCTTCGTCCATGCCTGCCGTGGCCGTGTCGAAGCCCGACACAAAAGCCCTCATGGCTATGCGCACGGAGTCGGTGCCTGAAATTTCAATCTGCTGATTGCCAGACACTTTCTGTCCATTAACAAAAGGAGTGAAAATAAGATTTCCGGTGGATATGATTTTGTTGTCCTTGGTACCGAAAATAAGGTTAAGGCTGTCGTTGCCTTTGCCGATAAGGTCGAGGGGCAGGTCGCCGTAGCTGGTGTATTCGCTAAGCACCACGTTGTCGATCTTGGCGCCGAGGGAGTTGATATCGAGGCTGAGGACTTCGTTTTTAACGGAGATAGTTGCGAGTTCGCTGTCGAGGTTGCAGGCAAAAGCGCCGGCGGCCGAACGTATTTTCTCAACTTCGTTCTGCTGTGCGACGGTGTCGTTGGCGGCTATGGAGTCGTCAATAAGTTTCTGTGCGGCAAGGGCTTCTTCGACAGTTGCGACAGAATCCTGATAGGCTTGGTAAACCGAGTCCTGGTAGGCTTTCTGTTTTTCTAACTCTTCCTTCGAAGGCTTTGTCCACCATATGTATCCGATAAAGACGAGGAACATCAGGACAAGCCCTATAATAGTGTTTTTATCCAACATTTTTTCGTTTTAAGTTGTACTTTTTTCGCGAATTTTGAAACTGCAAAGATACGAAAAATTATTGGATTTGACGGAGTTTTATAAAATTATTTGATGTTTGGAGTTTTAGAACTTCGGATTAATTGCAGGAAAACAGCGATTTTTACCGCTTTTTTTGGCAATTCAGCAGGCTGTGACATAGCGGATTGAACGATGTTGTGTGTGGCAGTTTTCATCAAAAAAAAATCGTTGCACGAGACGGATGTGACGAAGAAAAGTTAAAAAGCTTTTTATTTCAAGCAAAAAATGTATATTTGCAAAGAGATTGGATGAAAAATCCCTTCCAAAAGCGAGTATAAACAATTTAAAACCAATAATATATGGCAGACCAACGACTTGAGGAGTACCGCAAATACTACGACGCCCGCGCCGAGCGATACGCCAACAACCCGAACCACATACACGCCTACGAGGCCGAGAAACGGCTCAGGGATGTGTTTTTCCAATACGACACTTTTGAAGAAATCCGCGACCATTTCGGCACGCTGAACATCGACTGCGCTTTCGCCCTGTGGCGCGACCAGTACGAGATGGAGAGCCGTTTCTACGAAAGCATCGAAGAGCCGGTGCGCAAGAAAGGCGCCGACGAGATTCTGGCCCAGCTGCCACGTCACACCGACATTACCGACATGTCCACGGCCATCAACGAAATCACCAACCGCAACAGCGTGGAGCTCTCGCTCGACGAGGCCAGCGGCAAAGCCCTGATGGACGCTTGGGAGAGGCTCGACGCTATTAACGTACTTGAAAACGCCGAAGTCCCCGACGAATACAAACGCGGCATGCAAGAGCGCGCCGACAAGATACGCCACAGCATCTGCGAATCAGTGCAGAGCTCCGAAGAAACCCTCGGCAAATGGATGCCCGGCTTCCGTATCAAACCCGAAATAGCCCTGCAACCGCGCTACCGCCGACTGCTGCCCTTCTCCGACGAGGATGTGGCACAGCATCTGCAACAGTTCAAAACTATCACTTACCGTTAAAACAGAGGAGGAATTATGGCTATAGATAAAATGATATTAGACTCGCTTACAGGCGGTTACAAATTCTATCTCGACGACCTGAAAAACCGTGGCATCACCGGCGAACACTACGACACCGTGGAGGCACTCTTCAACCGCATACTCCAGCTGGGCGAGGAATGCTCCGATATGAACGTGATGTACGCCAAAATGCAGAACGAGAACATCACCGTCAAAATGTCGGAAGCCTACACCAAGGCACTTACCGAGGAGGGCAACAAGAAATACGGCTCCAACGACGGCACCATCTACGACGACAACTACCTGATGAAAAACAACGTCGAGGCTCTGCGCAACAGCGTCAAAGCCATACGCGACAATTACGAGGATCTGCTTAAAAAAGCCACTCCGTCGCAGCGGATGAGGATGATGGTGGAACACGACCCGCATCTGTTCATCAAATCCATCGAAGATCTGATAAACCTAGCCGAGCAGCCCGGAATGACCTATCCCAATTTCCTGCGCATACAGATAGAACAAGGTCTCGACAAAGCCGTCGAGGGCACCGTAACCCGCGATTTCCTCGAAAAAACCCTTGCCACACACAAAGCCCTGATGAGCTCCGACATAGACATACGCATGGGTGAGGAAAAAATCGAGCAATACAACAAAACGGCGGCGCTCAACAAGTTCAACCTTGTGGAGATTCACGAGTGGGAGCTTATCTCCGACGCCATAGAACGCAAATACCAGCCCGAACGCGAGCGTCGCACCAGAATTTTCGACATGTTCATGAACATCCTAGGCAAACTTGACGAGTGGGCCGTGGCCTACTGCTCGTATCCCCCGTACGACCTGATGCCGTGGAACTCCATGCCTTTGGCACAAGCCCTTTTGGACCTGCGTCGCATACAGAAGACCTACCCGGGCATCATCAAAGAATACGAAAAACTGCTCGACCGGTACTTCGGACTCAAGTTCACCGACATTGTGGACAACCCCGATTTCCGCCACCACGTGCTCTCCAACTTCATCGACGAATCGCAGGAGCTTGTCGAATTTGTGATAAACGAAGTGTATCCGCAGTGCCAGCCTTTCTGCGACCTCTCCGCCGACCTTATCCAAAAACGTGAACAAATATACCACAGCAACAGCGAGGGCAACCCCGGCCGACTGGAGCCTTACCTGCGTCTGAAACGCCACTACAACGAGACTTTCGGCGAAGGATATATGGAGACATTCCTCAACGAGCTGGACCTCGGCTACGCCGACAAAGTCAAATGCAACTCCGCCGCAGCTCCGTGGGACTACGACACCTTTGTGCAACACACCAAAAAGATGTAGAACGATGAAACGACTTCTTTTGTCGGCGCTTTGCGCATTGCTGCTTTCGGCAACGGCAGTAGCCCAATCCTATGTCGGCACCCTCAACACCAACGGCTACGAACGCAAAGATGTAACCGTAAGAATATCAGCAAAAAACGAGCGACAGGCCGTGCTCTCGATGTACAACGCAAAATTCTCGCGCTGGATGCCACTCACAGTAGACTTCGACATCTACCCCGTAACTTTGGACGAAAACCAACGTCTTTCGGCAAACAACGTCATCCCCACCTACAAGGGCGAAAAGCAGGAAAAACGCATAGTACGGCAACTGTCGGGTGCGATAATCGGCAACTCGCTGACTTTCAAATGTCTGATGGGCGATAAAAATGTGTCGTTTTCGGGCAAAAGTAAAGGGAAATAAAAGACGTTCTGTCCGCACAAAACACATTCCGCTTGTGCAAAGGGAATGCTTTTGGCAATGTTATACTTTTGTAACTATCTATTACTCTGCGAATTAAAAAATATTCAAACCCTTCGAAAACAAAAATTTTGTGGTTTCGAAAAAAGTTTGTATTTTTGCATCGTGTATTTTTACGCAATTCACTGCGTAAAAATACGCAATACACTGCGTAAAACATACAGACATGTACAAAAAAACTGAATACGAGACAATTACAGAGCGACTGAAAGAGCCGCGGAAATTCATTCAGGTGGTAATGGGACCGCGTCAGGTGGGGAAATCTACGGTTGTAAAACAGGTTTTGGAAGATATTGATTTGCCATATCAGTTTTATTCCGCCGACCAGCCTATGGCCTTCAACAATTCATGGGTGTCCAATTGCTGGGCCGCCACACGCAGCATTATGGAGAGTCAAGGCCATAACACCATCATCCTTGTTATCGACGAAATCCAGAAAATCGCCAACTGGAGCGAAGCGGTGAAAAAAGAGTGGGACGACGACACCTTCCACAATCGGGACATCAAAGTGTTGTTGCTTGGCAGCAGTCGTGTAATGCTTGAAAGAGGTCTTTCAGAATCCTTGGCCGGACGTTTTGAAGAAATTCGCATGACCCATTGGAGCTACACTGAAATGAAAGAATGTTTCGGGCTCTCGCTATACCAATACCTGTTTTATGGCGGATATCCGGGTGCAGCCCACCTTATCAACGACACCGACCGCTGGGAACAGTACATACAATCGTCAATAATAGAGACCTCCATAAACAAGGACATACTGATGGACACTCCTATCGGCAAGCCGGCCTTGTTGCGTCAGACAATGGAGATGGCTGCCGCATACTCGGGTGAATTGCTGTCGCTCAACAAAATGCTCGGCAGTCTGCTGGATGCCGGCAACACTTCGACTCTCGCAGGTTATATACATCTGCTCGACGAAAGCGGATTAGTGTGCGGATTGCAGAAATACAGTATCGACTTTGCACGACGCAAATCGAGTGTGCCCAAATTCCAAGTGTACAACAACGCATTGAAAATCATCTACACGCCATTGTCATTCGAACAAGCCTTGCTCGACAGGGGTGCATGGGGACATATTTTCGAATCGGGTATTGGTGCGCATATCGTAAGTCAAGCATTTCGCAATCGTTTCGAAGTGTACTACTGGCGGGACAACAGAAACGAAGTCGATTTCATTCTTAGGAAAAAAGGCATAGTGGTTGCCATAGAGGTGAAAAGCAATGCCGAAAAGAACACCAAGGGACTAGACGTTTTTAGAAAGCAGTTCAAACCCAACAAGGCCTTTATTGTCGGGGATGGCGGCATCAGTGCCGAAGAATTCCTTTCGTGGGATTTGAAAGGGCTGTTTTAGTAAGATTAGCGACGAGGTAAAACACTAAAAAACGATACCCCTAAAACAAATTTCCACAATTCAATAAAAAAACGTATCTTTGCACTCCGTTTCGAAACGAACGGAAGCAGAAAAAAATAACAATATATATAACCCGTAAATTTAAATAAAGACATGACAGACAATAACATACAACTAAACCCCAACCCAATTGTCCGCTTTCTGGGCAAGCCGATGAGCCAGTTCACCAAAGAGGATATCATCAAAGTTGTGAAGGAATTCGAGATTGAGATGATAAAATTCCGCTACGTGGCCAACGACGGCAAGCTGAAAACCCTCAATTTCATCATCAACAGTCTGGAGCACCTCGACGACGTGCTTACCGCCGGCGAGCGTGTGGACGGCAGCAGCCTCTTCCCCTTCCTCGAGGCAGGCAGCAGCGACCTCTACGTGGTGCCGCGTTTCCGCACCGCTTTCATCGACCCCTTTGCCGAGATTCCCACCCTCGACCTGCTGTGCAACTACTACACCTACGACGGCAAGCCTTTCGCCATGGCACCGGAATACACCCTTGCCAAGGCCGCCAAAGCTTTCACCGAAACCACCGGAATGGAATTCGAGACAATGGGCGAGCTTGAATACTACGTGATAGCCCCCAAGGAAGATATTTTCCTTGCCGCCGACCAAAAAGGCTACCACACCTCCGCCCCCTACTGCAAATTCGAGAACTACCGCACCGAGGCCATGAAACTCATAGCCGAATGTGGCGGACTTATCAAATACGGCCACAGCGAAGTGGGCAACTTCACCGTGGGTGACACCATGTACGAGCAAAACGAGATCGAATTCCTGCCAACCAACATTCAGGACTCCGCCGACCAGCTCGTCATAGCCAAATGGATTATGCGCAACCTCGCCTACCAGTACGGCATCACCGTCACCTTCGCACCGAAAATCACCGTGGGTAAGGCTGGCAGCGGCATGCACATTCACACCCGCGTGAGCAAGGAGGGCAATAACATGTACGTGGGTGCCGAAGGCCTCACCGAGACAGCCCACAAGACAATAGCCGGTATGCTCGACCTCGCCGCGTCGCTCACCGCTTTCGGCAACACCAACCCCACCTCGTATTTCCGTCTGGTGCCTCATCAGGAGGCTCCCACCAACATCTGCTGGGGCGACCGCAACCGCTCCGCCATGGTGCGTGTGCCGCTGGGCTGGGACAAAGGCTGCGGCAGCATCAGCAACGACTGCAACCCGCTGGAACCCAAGAACGACAAAGACTTTTCGTACAAACAGACCATAGAGCTGCGCACCCCCGACGGCTCGGCCAACGTGTATCTGCTTCTGGCAGGAATGGCAGTGGCCGCACGCCATGGTTTCGAGATGGAAAACGCCGTGCAGTTCGCCAAGGACCGCTACGTTAGCGTCAACATCTTCGAACACGAGGATGTGCTGAAACGTCTGGCCGTACTGCCCGACTCCTGCGCCGCCAGCGCCGACATCCTCGAGAAAGACCGCAAGGTTTACGAAGAAAAAGGCGTGTTCGACCCACGGCTTATCGACGGCATTCTGACCGACCTTCGTAAATTCAACGACCGCACACTGCGCGCCGACATCAGCGCCGACTCCAACACCGCCAACGAGAAAACACTCGAGCTGGTGCAGTCGTTCATACAATGCGGATGATTCCAGTTCAGAATTCGGAACTAATTGATAATTAGTAATTAGCAATTAGTAGTTAGTAATTAGTATGAAGTTAGGTTTGGAAATTTAGGAAGAGAGATTTGGTTTTACGGCGTGTGTGCGTATGGATTGCGAAACAAATATTTTTCAACGGCTGTAATATTTTGAAGTCAAATGGAATTATTAATTAGTAGAAACGTTGAAAAATATTTCTCTACATAATAATATATTGACCATGATAGTCAAGCTTTTGGCAAAAAAAAGGAGAATTTCGGGCGGCAAAGTGTTTTATTTTGTCCTGTTATTGTCCTTTTTTGTTTCCGGCTTGGCCCAGCAACGCGAGGTGAGCGGCTCGATACTCGACAAAAACGGCAATCCAGTGGCTTTTGCCAATGTATTTGTTGACAACACCACAATCGGTACCATAAGTGATATTTCGGGCAACTTCGCACTAACTGTTGACGACACCTGCAAACGTCTGCATATCAAATGCATGGGCTTCGACGAGGTGTATGCCGACATCCCTGCCGACGGACGTCCCATCAAGGTACGGATGAAAGAGACGGTGTTTATGCTCAAGGACGTGGTGGTGAAACCCGGCATTAACCCTGCCAACCGCATCATTCAGGCGGCCATCGACAACAAAAAGAAAAACGACTTCCAAAAACAGGACGCCTACTCCTATACCTCGTACAACCGCGGGGTGATAGAGTTCGCCCACGACGAAGAGACCTCGGCACGGCAGACCGCCGCAAAGCTTATGCCGAAACGCGACACGGTGAAGGACTCTTTCGAAATTTTTGTCGACGAGATAATCGACAGCACCTACCTTTTCTTCACCGAGTCAGTGTCGGAATACAAATACAAGAAACCCGACCGTGTGAGCGAGAACGTCATTGCCACACGCACCGCCGGCACCGAGAATCCCATCTTCTCCATCATCCTCACACAGATGCAGTCTACGTCGTTTTACTCCAGCACTTTCGACATTTTGGGCGTGCCCTACATCAACCCCATCCGCAAAGGCACATTCCGACGCTATTTCTTTTTGCTGCAGGACACTATCTATCAAGGCAACGACACCGTTTTCGGGATAATGTTCTACCCACAGCCAAACAAGGAGTTCAACTCTATGAAAGGCAAAGTGTTCATCAACAGCAACGGCTACGCCATACAAAGCATTGTGGCAGAGCCTGTGAAGGTGCTGTCCACTTTCAACAGCCTTTCGGCAATAGCCTCCTCCGTGCCCGACTCGACAAGCAACAAGTCAAACACCGACTCACTGGCTCTGACCATCTCGGCCTCGACCGCATCGTTCGGCATGGCGGAGAAAGACAACTCGCTGGTGTTCCGCATCAAACACCTGTATGCCACCGACAGTCTCGGCCGCTGGCGTCCCGATTTCCTGCATTTCGAGCTGGGAATACGTATGTCGAAAAAGAACGACGTACTTGTGCGGTTCTCCACCACCAACAAAATCAACGACTTCACTTTCAATCCCAAGCTGAAACGCCGCGAGTTCTCCGACGTTACCCTTAACATCGACGAGGAGGCTGTTACCAACGACACCGCCGTGTGGAACCGCTACCGTCCGGCCATCACCGAAAAGGAGAAAAACACCTTTATCCTCTACGACAGCATCAACCAGCAGATGAAGAAAGAGGGGGTGAAATTCAGCCTTGCTGGAGCCATGGACTGGCTTTTGCAAGCTATGTACGGCAAGATTAAAATCGGAAGTTTCGCCCTCGACCTCAACAAACTGTACTCCTACAACGGCTACGAGCACTCGCGCTGGGGCATGGGACTGGAGTGGAACGTGGCCAAGTGGCTGCGTCCGAGCGGATATTTCGGCTACGGCGTGAAAGACAAAGAATGGAAATACGGCGGCGACCTCGACTTTTTCTTCGACCGCTACAAAAGCCGCAGCCTCACGCTGTTCTACCACCGCGACCTGAAACAAGCCGCCAACACCAAGCTTTACAACTACCAGCTGCTCGACATCGACGGCAATATAGAATACGCCATGCAACATTTCTCGAAAGTACAGCAGGCCGGTGTAAGCCTGTCCATGCCGCTATGGAGACATGTGAAAGGCACGGCGTCGTTCTCCTACTCGCGCGAAACGCCGATGTACGACTCCAACGGCATTTTCTACGCCAAAGACCTGATAGACCCGCCCGCTACCACCGATTACGCCGAGGTGGGACTTACACTAACCTACGAGAAAAACGACAAAATACGTCTGCCGAAATACGAGATAAGCCTCGGCACGGAGTTCTCGCACCCCGTCATCGTCATCAACTACACCCGCGGACTGTCGCTGTTCGACGCCGATCAGTCGTACAACCGTCTTTTGGTGGAATACCGCCAGCATATACAAGTGCAGCACTACGGCACGTTGGGACTTTTCTCGCAGCTGGGATACGTGGACAGCGATGTGCCATACAGCCGCCTGTTCGCCACCGTGGGAACGGGAAACATGTGGTACTACTTCCGCAACAGCTTTATGACACTCAGACCGCACGAGTTCGTCTCTGACCGTTTTGCCAACCTGTGCGTCAGCTTCAGCTTTGCCAAGCCCTTGTGGAAACTGAAACACTCGCGTCCGAAGTTCTTTTTGCAAGTAAATTCGATAATCGGCACAGCCAAAAACGAGCTCTCCTTCGACGGGATGCCGCTCAAAGCACCCGAAAAAGGCATACTGGAGCCATGCGTGGCCATCAACGACATCATCACCTACAGCTCGATAACCCTCGGCGTGGGATACGCCTACCGCATAAGTTCCTACAATTCGATATACGAAAAAGAGAATATGGCCGTTTTTATGACAATAGGAATTAATTATTAAAAAACACTATACAATGAAAAAAATATTTTTTACACTTGCAACCATAGCACTATTCGCAGCCTGCGGCGGTAACTCGAACAACAACGAAAACGACGAAGACACACTGACCTACGAACAGGTGAAACAGAAAATCGATTCAACCGACGTAGCCAACGCCCCCGCCATTGAACAGGAAGAATGGCAGGACGGCGGTGAGATTGTGTGGGATAATTGAGTTCGGAATTCGGAGTTCGGAATTCGGAACGTGTTGAGAATTAAGAGTTAAGAATTAACAATTAAGAATTAGCTATTAATTCGGGAGTTAGGATTTCGGAATTCTCCGCTTCCTATCGAAACTACCACTGGCAGTTTCTTCATTTCGACAGGCTCAGCCACCAATCTTACTTACTGAAAATTATAGGTTTGGCAGATAACAGGGTGGCAGCTTTCGAATACCATTGTGCGCTGTCCTTTCACATTGTTGATACTGAATGAGTTGTCCGTCTCACATTCGCAATCGGCCTGAACCGGAGTGACCTCTATTTCTTTCACAAAAATAGTGTCGTGCGACTGGCGGCACCGCACTTCAATATCCTCCCAACCACAATTAACCCAAAGGTTGTAGTGTGTAACATAGACAGTGCCGTTGCTATAGCTCACCGCAACAGATTCGGGGTTGTAGGGACCTTTTTCGTCACTGCCATGGCAAGGGGTGAAGGAGATATCTGACACCGTCAACTCATTGGCTTTGTTTTCGTTTTTGTCTTTTTTGCACGAAGTGGCGAAAACCACTCCCACCAAAGCCACTGCCAACAGCGGCAAAACGGTTTTAAAAATTGACTTTTTCATAAACTACTAAAAATCAAAGGTTTGGCAGATGACGGGGTCGCAGCTTTCGAAAACGAGAGTCCAGCGACCTTTGATGTTGTTTATCTGGAAAATGTGGTCGGTAGAGCAGATACAGTTTGCGTAGCCACCGTTGCCGAATTCGAGGACACGCAGGGTGTCGTTGCTTTGGGTTACTCTTGTGCCTACCTGAGTAAAATCGCAGGAAACGGAGAGGTTGTAATGCTCCACGGTTACCGTGCCATTGCTGTAATTAACCACCACCGAGTCGGGGTCGCCGATACCTTTGTCGGCACCATCGTGGCAAGGGGTAAAGGATATTTCGGAGACATCGCCAGTTCCCGGTTTGGCATTTTCTTTGTCTTTCTTGCACGAAGTAGCGAAAAACACTCCCACCAAAGCCACCGCCAACAGCGGCTGTACGGTTTTAAAAATTGACTTTTTCATAATTAATTTGTTTTATATTTTGAATAACGTTACATTTTTACGTTTATTATATGCTTAGTACATTCTGCTAAACGACGATGAATAGCCGTCAAACATATTGTCGGAAGTATAAAGTACCCTGCCTCGGTTTCCATTGTCGTAATATCCTATTGTAACGCCGTCCGAGAAAACTAAATTGAGCGTATGCGAATCTAAAAGTACAGGGTCGGCCGTGGTTCTGAAAATGTAGCATGTGCCCATTCCAAAAGGGTTGTCGTCGGTTGAGGGTTCAAGACTGTATTCGCCAGAAAAAAACTTTCTGCCGTCCTTGAAAATAGTATAAGTATTTCTGTCAAACGAAAGATACATTGTGTATCCCGATGAAGCCGGCGTAACATTATCCCTGCCGGAAAAACCACCGGAAGTAATCTCCCATTTCCATTTTCCAATCAAGCCATTGCCCTGCTGGTGGACTGTGTTATCCCCTTTTTCACACGAAGTGGCGAAAACCACTCCCATCAAGGCCACCGCCAACAGCGGCAGTACGATTTTAAAAATTGACTTTTTCATAAACTACTATTTGTTGATTGATTGACGTAACTATAATTTATTCTCATGGCAATATTACCGTTTATCTTGGGGTAAAATGCCCAAAAATATAATTTCTCTATCACACAATAACCGGGTATGTTTACCATCACATCTACATTAAAAGTATAGTCACCGTTTGCAGCATTGCTTGTCAAATATGTCGAATCTATTGTGCTTGGATGAGATGGTGAAGTAACCCACCCAAAAAGCAATGTGTTTCTTGCAAATTCGATGTTAGGTCCTGTATAGTTAAGGCTTTGTTGCAAGTCAGACATGCTATTGGCAACAAACATTGAATCCATGGCTATGCAATTATGTTCCAACAAACTGTCCAACACAGATGCCGCCTCCGGGGCAAGAGAACTTTTTTCGACCAATAAATGGTCCAAAGCAACAACTGAAGATTGTTCCTCGGCCTTTTCGCAGGAAGTAACGAAAACCACTCCCACCAAGGCCACTGCCAACAGCGGCAGTACGGTTTTTAAAATTGACTTTTTCATGGCTATTCTATTTTGTCGACTTCTATTTATACTTTTTTTCAAGTCATTTTATCCGATTTTTTGCAAAATCCTTTGAACAAAAGCGAACAAAACGACACTGCAAAGTTACGATTTTATTTATTTATTTCATTTACCTTGCTTTATTTTTTTTATTACAATACATATAATAATAACTGTTAGCCATACAACAAAAACAGCAATAATCCCCAAAAAACAAAAGGTTCTTACGTTGGCAGCATGTTCAATATCAGCAGCTCCGACATTATACCACTTATAATTCTTTTCGTTTTTTTTCAATTCTAACGAATCCAATTCTCGAAATTCTATTTCATTATTACCATTTTTATATTTGTATTTTGTTACATATGATACAAGATAATGTACTTGTTGAACACTATCTGTACATTTGACAATAATTGAAGTGTCATTGTAACCATAGGATAAAACATCTTCTATCGTGAAATCACTTTCAAGCATCCGAAAACCTGCTCCAAGCATTTCAAAATCATCAGCGTCGATTAAAGTGACATTGGGATATATTGCTGGCCAATGTGCTCGTGGATATACACCAAAAGGCATGTCACACTTCCCGAAATGTGAATTCAGCCCGTATGCCCAAATGTTTTTGTCTTGCTTTATATACAAAATAACAGAAAAAACAAGGCTTACTGATAACAATACGATAAATATGTACTTAATTTTATTCATTTCTGTAATTGTAATAGTTCATAACGTTATTTGTTAAAAATAGGGTAACCCTCGACGCACTCTTTTCTACAATTTACAAAACTTAACCGCCACCCAGTTCTGACGGCTCTCGTAGTGGTCGAAAGCGAGTCCCGAGGCTTCGGCTTTGGCGCGTATGGCTGGGATGTCGTGTTCGTAGAAACCGCTCAGCAGCAGGGTGCCGCCGGGGGCGAGCACGGAGATATAGCTGGGCATGTCGCGGAGCAGTATGTTGCGGTTGATATTGGCCACCACCACGTCGAAACGTTTGTCGGGGGTGAGCAGGGCGGCATCGCCGAGCAACGCCTTGATATTGCGACAGTTGTTGTTTTCGAGGTTCTCCAAGGCGTTACGGTACGCCCATTCGTCGTTGTCGATGGCCTCCACATAGGCGGCACCACGTTTTTCGGCAAAGATGGACAGCACTCCTGTGCCGCTGCCCATATCCAGCACTCGCTTGCCTGCAAGTGGCTCGTTGTTAAGCAGTTTCAGCATCAGGTAGGTGGTGGGATGGTGGGCAGTGCCGAACGACATTTTGGGCTCTATAAGTATGTTGTACTCGGCCTGCGGGTTGGGACTGTGGAAAGGAGCGTAAATCCAGCAGAAATCATCCACCATAACGGGCTTGTGCTCTTTCTCCCATTCGGCGTTCCAGTCCTGGTCGGGAAGGGTGCTGATGGTGTAAGTAGCTGTGCATCCCCCTACCGAAGCTATCACCTGTTTCAGTATTTCCTCATCGAACTGGTTTGCAGGGATATAGGCCAGAAGTCCGGTATCCGTTTCCACAAAACTGTCGTAGCCGGCATCGCCTAGCTCGGCCATAATTATCTCGGCAAAAGGCATTACCGGAGTGATGGTGAGTTTTATTTCGGAGTAATCCATGGTTTTAGTGATTAGTGATGGGTGATTAGTGATTAGTTAGTGAACTGTGATGATGTGCCTTCGACAAGCTCAGGCACCGAGAGGACTTTGCGGTCACTGAGCCTGTGGAAGTGCCGCCACTAACTGCAAACTCAAAACTACAAACTGCAAACTAATGAAAATTAGTTGTTGGTTTTTGTCTCTTTAAGGATAACATCGTGTGCGCCGCCTTCGATGATGCTGGTGGAGGATACGAGGGTAATTTTGGCTGTCTCTTTGAATTTGGCTATTGTGGTGGAGCCGCAGCTGCACATGGTGGATTTAATCTTGCCGAGGGTTATTTCGAGGTTGTCCTTGAGTTTTCCGGCGTAGGGGACGTAGCTGTCCACACCTTCCTCGAATTTCATGCCCGTTTTGCCGCCCATGTCGTAGCGTTGCCAGTTGCGTGCGCGGTTGGAGCCTTCGCCCCAGTATTCTTTCACGTAGTTGCCGCCGATAAGGAGTTTCTTTGTAGGACTTTCGTCGAAACGAGCGAAATAGCGTCCCATCATCAGAAAATCGGCACCCATGGCGAGGGCGAGCGACATGTGGTAGTCCTGCACTATGCCGCCGTCGGAGCAGATGGGGATATAAACGCCTGTGCGCTGGAAATACTCGTCGCGGGCTTTGGCCACTTCGATAAGCGCTGTAGCCTGACCGCGGCCTATGCCTTTCTGTTCGCGGGTGATGCAGATGGAGCCGCCGCCGATGCCCACTTTGATGAAATCGGCTCCTGCCTCGGCAAGGTAGTTGAAACCTTCGGCGTCAACAATGTTGCCGGC
Source organism: Bacteroidales bacterium UBA1219 (assembly GCA_002309295.1). GTDB lineage: Bacteria > Bacteroidota > Bacteroidia > Bacteroidales > P3 > UBA1219. The sequence goes on from DBXF01000006.1 coordinate 57,721, forward strand.
TCCCACTTTCACGGTGTCGCCGTAGTTGTCGCGAAT
>DBXF01000006.1:57812-57940 GCA_002309295.1 Bacteroidales bacterium UBA1219
TCGCTGGAGTCGATGCAAAGCACGTCGACGCCGGCCTCGATTAGCTTGGGCACACGCTCGGCGTAGTCGCGCGAGTTGATACCGGCACCCACGAGCAGACGTTTGTGCTCGTCGAGCAGCTCGTTGGG
>DBXF01000006.1:58035-58173 GCA_002309295.1 Bacteroidales bacterium UBA1219
TGTCCCAGATGATGTCGTTGGCCTCGTCGAGGTTGATGCCTTCCTTGCCCACCACCAGTTTTTCGAAAGGAGTCATTATGTCCTTGATTTTGGTGTCGAGCGGTGTGCGCGAGGGACGGTAGTCGCGGCTGGTAACCA
>DBXF01000006.1:58284-58571 GCA_002309295.1 Bacteroidales bacterium UBA1219
ACCACGAAACCGGCTTTGTGTTTCTTCACCTTACGCACCATCTCGGCCTGGCTGTCGATGCTCTGCGAGCCGAAGATGAACGACAGGCCGCCGTTTTTCGCCAGAGCGATGGCCATGTTGGAGTCCGACACCGACTGCATTATTGCCGAAACGAAGGGGATGTTCAGCGATATTTTACTCTGTTCGCCTTTGCGGAACTTCACCAGAGGGGTGCGCAGCGAAACTGCGTCGGGGTTGCAGTCCTTGGTGGTGAGACCGGGTATCAAAAGGTATTCGTTGAAGGTTCT
>DBXF01000006.1:58742-58909 GCA_002309295.1 Bacteroidales bacterium UBA1219
GGTTCCGAAAGGTTGTTTTCGTTGCAGAAATCGGAGAGTGCCGCCTTGTCGAAAGTGCCGTCGAAATCCTGCAGGAGCAGCGGCGCGCCGCCATTGGCGAAGAAACGCCGTTTTGTCATTGCCAGAGCCGCGTTCACCTCACTGATGGTGCCCACGCACTCGAAAGG
>DBXF01000051.1:0-12450 GCA_002309295.1 Bacteroidales bacterium UBA1219
AACAACAACCTTGTGAACTTTTATAATTGATAATTATTTCTGTTTAATTGCGGTGCAAAGGTACGATTTTTTTATAAAACAGGCAAAAAAAAACAATGAACAAAAGATGTTTCACACCTCTGTAAGAAGGAACGCCATATAGGCCGGCAACGTCAGTATTGGTCCTTTACGTCCCACATTGTAGTCGCCAAATTTTATGGCGTGGTAGATGTGATAGTGTTCCGGGTGTTTAAGCACTGTCTGCAACGATTTGGAGTTTCCCGAACGCGCCTTGCATTCCAACGGGCAGCACTCACCTTTGTAACGGATAAGGAAATCCAGTTCCAATCCTCCCTCTTTTTGGAAATAATACAGTTTCCGTCCCATTTTGCAGAGTGTGTCGGCAAGTAGATTTTCAAAAATAGCCCATTTGTATCCCAGCAAATTGCCTTGAAGGATGCTCCATGCCGTACCCTCTTCGAGCATGCTCACAAGCAGCCCTATGTCAGTCATATACACTTTGAAAATATCCGGTGTTGCATTACCGTCGAGCGGAAGTTCGGTAATATATGTGTTGTGGCAACGATGAATAATACCTGCATCCTCTATCCATTGCAGACTGCCCCTGTATTGGCTTGAGCGCCCGCCTTTGCGAATCACGGAGTATTGGAATTTCTTGTTTTCTTTGGCCAACTGTGCCGGAATGGATTCGAAACACTCACGGATACGAGATTTGTCTTCCTGAAGTGCATATTTCAGCATGTCGGCCTTGTAGGTGTCAATGATAGCACGTTGAACATCAAGCACATCATTCATATTGTTGGTCTCAAGAAATGTGGACACAGCCTCGGGCATGCCACCTACCACAGTGTAACGCAACAGCAAATCGCGCAAACGCTGGTGTATGCCCTCGTTTACGGGGATCTCGTTTTGCAAACATTCGCGCAGATAATCGATGTGCTGTTGTGTGAGGCCGTTTGCCCAGAGCCATTCTTCAAAATCCATAGGATACATAGTAACAATCTGTTCAAATCCCACGGGAATTGACGCGTTATCTTCCTCGGCTTGCTCTTCTTTGGTTTTGTATCCGTTTACACCAAGCAGCGAGCCGGTGCAAATGACATCATAACGGCCGTCGAGTTTGAAAAACTTCAATGATGCGCGGGCGTTGGGACAGTCCTGGATTTCATCCAACACAAGACAAGTTTTCCCTGGCACAAACCGTGCATCTCTTATTCCGGCCGATATGGTCATGATTAGAGTGTCCACATCGAGTGCTCCCGCAAAGAAAGCTTTGTATTCCTTGTGTTCGTGAAAGTTAAGGCAAATGACATGCTGGTAGTTCTTGCGGGCAAAATCCATCACAGAACTTGTCTTGCCGCATTGCCGACATCCCTTTATTACCAAAGGTTTGTGTCCTTTCTTCTTTTTCCAGTTTTTTAGTGTCTGCTCAATTTTTCTCCTGTACATTTTTCTTGCGTTTTACACTTTTCGGGGTGAGTTTTTGACAAAACCGCACACTTTTCGGGGTGTGTTTTTATCAAAACCATACACTTTTCGGGGCGAGTTTTACAATTGCAAAGTTACGATTTATTTTTGAAACAGGCAAATTTTATTTTTCAGGGCGTAAAATTTGGTAAGAAGAATGTCAGATTTTCGGATTCTCAGCTATTCGGATTCGGACACACTCGGTGTGTCCCTACAAACTGACCACTGACCCCTAAATCATTTCAATTTTCAACTCTCAACTTACTCAAAGCTGCCATCCCCATCGTGTGCCGAAGGTTCATCTCGCACAGGTGGATACCACCATTCTCGTCCACCACGAAATCCACCCCCACCGGTCCGTGGTAGTGCGGCACGATTTTCGAAATAAGAAACCGCTCCACTTCGCTGCGTTTCTCTGCCAAAGCTTCAGGCGAGCTTCCGGACTCAATCCTTGCACGTATCTCACTGTCGGACAGTATGATATTCTCCCTATACACGCCGTGGGCCGTGGAAAAGAGGGAGTAGCCCAAGAACTCCAACCTGCCGTCGCGCACATAATATTCCAAAGCAAAGTCCATCGTCACCTTGCGCCACGGCTCTGCCACCACGCAGCCCTGCTGTGCCACGGTTTTTTGCAGCCAAGCGCTGTCGTTGGGCGTGAGGGTGCCGTCTATCCAATGCAGTCCCCTCCCCGCCCCCGACCACGGGGCTTTCAGCACCCAGCGTTTCTGCTGCGATGCCAGAAGTCGCTCCACCTGCTCTGCGCTCTCGATGCGGTGTGCGTCGGGTTGCAAGGGGAGCACCGTCTGCCGGTGTTGGAGGGCGCGCCAGCACGAGAGTTCTTCGTCTGTGGGGAGAAGGCTTTCGGGGATTCCCACCTTCATCAGACGTTTCTTCAGAGTGACGTTCCAACCCCACGCCACCACCTCGGTGATGCCTTCAGCGGGCAGGTCGTCGTAGGCCGAGCGGCATAGGCCGTCAGGATAGAGGCTCTGCATCACCGCCGACGAGCTGCGGGCGTAGTCCACCGCCGACTGCGGAGGCACGAAATCGGCACTGCCGTTGGCAAGACATAGGTCGTGTTCGGGATTGAAAATCAGCAGTTTCACGTTTGCAAATAGACTTCGGTTCTGTTTTACAAAGGTACGGAATTTTGGTGAATAGTGATGAGTTATTTGTGATTAGTTAGTGAACTGTGAGCAGTGAACTGTGATGGGGAATGGGGTTGAATTGTTTATTTGTTGAATTGTTTAACTGAAATCTGCAAACTCAAAACTACACACTGCAAACTGAATACTGACAACTTTTTTCCAAAAACTCAACTTTTTTTCGTAAATTTGCAGACCTCAACCCGCAGACGTATGTTTTGGCAAAACCTTAAAAATCAGATACTCGCCTTTTTCCGCAGTCGCACGTGGCTGTCGCGGATAGTCATTGCCGACTGCATTATATGGCTGTGCCTGATTTTGGCGGATTTCGTGGCCAACTACTTCACCCTCAAGGGTGAACACCTCGCGACAGGCTGGGTTGGCAAGTGGCTTTGCGTTACGGATTATTACGACTTCATGCAACGTCCGTGGACTGTCCTCACCTACTTTTTCGTCCACACGCGTTTTCTGGCGCTGTTGCTCAACATGGTGGTGCTGGCGGTGATTGGCAGGATGTTCTACCGCTATTTCGGCGGACGCCGGTTCATAGCCACTTTCCTTGCCTGCGGCGTGGCCGGTGCCGTGCCGGTGATCCTCGCCACATTTCTTTTCAAGAGCCTCCTGTTCTCGCCTGTGCTTACGGGCGCCTCGGCAGCTGTGATGGGTCTGCTTGTGGCTTTGGCCACCTATCTGCCCGACTACAGCCTTTATTTCTTCCCCACGCAAAGCAAAGGCTTTAAATTCAAATACTTGGTACTGATTTTCGTAGCTTTCGACCTGCTGATGGCCCTTACGAAGCAATCACCTATCAACATGGCCAACCTCGGCGGCGAGCTGTGCGGTTTTCTGATGATTTACCTGCCGAAACTTACTGGTGGACTGAAGATTAACCTCTCCCAGAAGAGCCGCCGTCTCCGCAAAGGCGAGCCGCAACACGAACGCCCTGTGTCCGACGAGGAATACAACCGCCGCCGTGCCGAAAACGACCGCCGTATCGACGAAATCCTCGACAAAATATCGAAATCGGGTTACGAAAAACTCACCGAAGAAGAAAAAGAATTCCTTTTCAAGTCCTCAAACAGAAATAACTCATGAAAAAATTCCTCAAAATACTGATAATCATACTCAACGTACTGGCAGCCATTGCACTGTTCATATCATCGTTGGCAGGACTGGTGAAACCGTCGGCGAATATCTTTGTGTCGCTTGCCAGCTACGGATACCTGTTTCTGCTTGTCATAAATGTCTTGTTTGCAGTGTTTTGGCTCTGTCTGAGAAGCAAATGGTGCATACTCTCGCTGGCAATTATCTTGTTAAGGTTCAACCTGATACACCGTTACGTCCAGTTGGGCGGCACCGAAGATGTGGAGGTTGTCTCGGAGGACGACATCAAGTTGCTGAGTTTCAACGTAAACATCTTCAAATGGAGCGATTCTGCCTCGCTCAACACTTTGGACATCGTTCGCACCGAAAAGCCCGACGTTATCTGCTTTCAGGAGTTTTTCACAAACCTCTCCTACCCCATCCTCGACACCATGGAGGCACTGGGCTACAGCGACATGCACCACTTTATGAACACTTCGAAAGGGGTTTACGGATGCACCACTTTCTCACGTTATCGCATTATCAATCAAGGCATTGTAAAAGACACCCGCACTATTTTCACCGACATTGTGAAAGGTTCCGACACCATACGTATATATAACGTGCACCTCGACTCGTACCACCTCGACGAAACCGACGAGGCCGAGATTGACAAGATGAGTCGCGGCAAGGTGGACACCGTGACCAGCCGCCGCACCATGCGGAAATTCAAGACCACGCTGCTCAAGCACGAAAACGAGGTGGCGCTGTTGGAAAGTCATATCGAGCAATGTCCCTATCCCTCACTGCTTTGCGGCGATTTCAACGACCCTCCCGCCTCCTACGCCTACGGCCGTCTGATAAAACACTACTCCGACGCTTTTTGCAAGAAAGGTCACGGCTTCGGATCAACCTACAACGGCAATTTCCCGGCCTTCCGCATCGACTACATCCTGTTCGACAAGCACTTCAAAGCGCTGTCGTACAAACGCATAAAATCAGACATTTCTGACCATTACCCAATAGTCGCGACATTTAGCTCAATTAAAAATTAAGAGTTAGACTCACTTCGTTTTCAAAACTGCGAAAGTGCGGTTTAGGTGAAGATGTGAAGGCGTGAAGATGTTAAGACATCCAACTGCAAACTCAAAACTACAAATTCAAAACTTCTTCCATGCACTTCATTGCCTGGGCAATAGTCTGGATTTTGTCGAAAGTCAGCGTTAGTTTGTCCTTGCTTTCTTTCAGCATACATGTACGCGGGTTACGTTGCACGTAAGCTATCATCTTTCCAAACATATTCGACTGGTAGAACGGACTTTTGGTGTCGGCCACGAAATTGCAGGTCATCTTGCCGTCGCGGAGGATGAGTTTCTCCACCGCCATCGTCTTTGCCAAACGGCGCAGACGTATGGTCTCCACCAGTTCTTCGGTGGCTTTGGGCATCGGTCCGAAACGGTCGGTGAGACGCTGTTTGTAGGCCTCCAGCTCGTTGTCGGTCTCAAGGTCGTTCAGTTCCTTGTAAAGCGACACACGTTCGCGGATGTTCGACACGTAGTCGTCGGGGATAAGCACCTCGAGGTCGGTCTGAATCTGGCATTCGCGCACAAATCCGGTATTCTCCTCAATCTCGTCGGCGTACAGCTCGCGGAACTCGGTGGCTTTCAGCTCGTCGATGGCTTCGTTGAGGATTTTGTGGTACATGTCGTAGCCAATCTCGGAGATAAATCCGCTCTGCTCGGCGCCGAGGATGTTGCCCGCCCCGCGTATGTCGAGGTCGCGCATGGCAATATTGAACCCGCTGCCGATATTGGAAAACTCCTCTATGGCGCGCAGTCGGCGCTGTGCATCTTCGGTGAGGATGGCAAACGACGGTATCAGCAGGTAGCAGAAGGCTTTTTTATTGGAGCGTCCCACGCGTCCACGCAGCTGGTGCAGGTCGCTGAGACCGAAATTCTGTGCGTTGTTGATGATGATGGTGTTGGCGTTGGGTATGTCCAGGCCGTTTTCCACGATGGTGGTGGCCACCAGCACGTCGATGTCGCCGGCGATAAAGTCCATCAGCACACGTTCCAGTTTGTCGCCCTCCATCTGTCCGTGTCCTATGGCGATACGGGCGTCGGGGACGAGGCGGCGTACGAGGTCGCCCATGCTGTCGAGGTTTTCCACACGGTTGCTAACGAAAAACACCTGTCCGCCTCGCGACATCTCGTAAAGGATGGCGTCGCGCACCGTCTCTTCGGAGAAGACCTCCAGACTTGTCTCGATGGGCTGACGGTTGGGCGGGGCCGTATTTATCACCGAAAGGTCGCGGGCACCCATCAGCGAGAACTGCAAGGTCCTCGGTATCGGCGTGGCGGTGAGGGTGAGGCTGTCCACATTGACTTTCATCTGGCGTAGTTTCTCTTTCACGCTTACGCCGAATTTCTGTTCCTCGTCAATGATAAGCAATCCCAAGTCCTTGAATTTCACACTTTTGTTGGTGATGGCGTGGGTGCCTATCAGTATGTCGATTTTGCCCTCGGCCAAATCCTTGTAAATCTTGGTTTTCTGTTTGGCGGACTTGAAACGGTTGATGTATTCGATGTTGCAGGGCAGTCCTTTCAGACGTTCGCAGAAGGTGTTGTAGTGCTGCATGGCGAGGATGGTGGTGGGCACCAGCACCGCCACCTGTTTGCTGTCGCACACGGCTTTGAAGGCGGCGCGTATGGCCACCTCGGTCTTGCCGAAACCCACGTCGCCGCACACAAGGCGGTCCATCGGGGTGGACGACTCCATGTCGTGTTTCACGTCGCGGGTGGCCTTGTATTGGTCGGGGGTGTCCTCGTACAGGAACGACGCCTCCAGCTCGTGTTGCAGGTACGAGTCGGCGGAGAAGGCAAAACCTTTCGACGCTTTCCGCTTGGCATACAGCTTGATAAGGTCCTTAGCGATGTCCTTCACCCGCTGTTTGGTCTTCTGTTTCAGCACCTGCCAAGAGGCCGAGCCCAAGCGGTTGAGGGTGGGCGTCACGCCGTCCTTGCCTATGTATCGGCTAATCTTGTGCAGACTGTGAATGCTGATGTATAAGATACTGTTATCCTTGTAAATCAATCGGATAGCTTCCTGAGTCTTGCCGTTCACCTCAATCTTTTCCAGTCCCGAAAAACGTCCCACACCGTAGTCGATATGGGTGATATAGTCGCCAGGCTTCAGCTCGAAAAGCTCTTTCATGGTAAGGCTCTCGCGTGCGTCGCGGAAATCCTTGACTTTGTACTTGTGGTAACGCTCGAAAATCTCGTGGTCGGTGAAACAGAGCACCTTATGTCCGTTATCGACAAAACCCTGCGACACCGAGAAATCGAGGTACCGCACTATCCCTTCGGGCATTCCCAGCTGCTCGAACACATCCTCCAGACGCTTGCGCTGACGCTCGTTCTCCACACAAATATAGGTGGCAAACGACTGCTCGCCGTACCTTTTCAGCGAGTCCACCAGCATTTTGAACTGCTTGTTGAAAGCCGGCTGTTGCGCCACATCGAACACTATCTGCTTGGCTTCGATGAAATACTGCGTCTGTCCGTATTCTACGATTTTCTTTTTGAGGACATCGCCAAGAAACTCATTTTCATTACAATAGAGGTCTTTGGGCGGCATCTGCTCCACCGTGGCCGAGAGTCCTGCGAAAGTCTGCTCCGCCTTGCGGAAATCCTGTCCGATGCGTTCCACCGAAAGAGGCATATTTTCCACAAAGACAACATCGTTTGCCGTAAGATATTGAAGCAAAGACACTTTTGTGTCGGAGCTTGCGGCGGCGGCTTTGTGTTCTATGTCGGGGATGATGCTGATGGTGTCCTGTTTCTGGATGGAGAGTTGCGACACGGGGTCGAAGGTGCGCAGTGACTCCACCTCCTCGCCGAAAAACTCGATGCGGAAGGGGTGCTCGCTGGAGAACGAAAAAACATCGATGATGCCTCCGCGCAGAGCGTACTGCCCCGGCTCCACCACGAAATCGGTGCGGACGAAATTGCCCTCGTCGAGCAGGTCCACCATATCGTCGATGGAGAGGGTTACGCCAACGGAAACGTTTATGGTGTTGGTTTCCAAGAGTTTTGGCGACGCCACCTTCTCCGAAAGGGCTTCGGGATAGGTAACTACGGCAGGGTGTCCGCCGGCGTTTAGACGTTTCATCACCTCCGAGCGGAGCAGCATGTTGCTGTTCTCGACCTCGTCGTACTGATAAGGCTTTCGGCTGGAGGCGGGGAATAGAAGAATGTCCTTTTCGGAAAGTTCGGTGTCCGTTTCGCCGAATAGCGACTCCAAATCGTTGCAGAGATAGTAGGCACGTTCCTTGTTTTCGGCAATAAAAAGCAAAGTCTTGTCCGCCAAAGACTTATGCGCCGCCGCCCCGACAACGGAGGCCATCGAGCCGGCCATGCCTTTGAGGCGGAGCCGTGTGGCGTTGCCGTTCAGGGCTTCGGTTATCTGCGCTATCTCCGCCGAGGAGAGGTATCTATCCAAAAGTTCGTTCATCGCGTAACGGGTGTATGCAAACGGGAAAAGGGCATTTCCCTTTTTTCAGGAAAATGCCTTTTCTATTTTTATTGTGTCTAACTATCTGGCTTTCAGTCCAAGAATCTGACGAGCCTCGTCGGAGGTGGCTATCTCTCTGCCCAGTTCTTTGGCAATGCGCACCACTTTGCTCACCAGTTCGCCGTTGGATTTTGCCAGAACGCCGCGTTCGAGGTAGAGGTTGTCCTCAAAACCCACACGCACGTTACCGCCCATGGCGATGGCAGCAGCGGCCATCGGAAAAGCGTGACGGCCAATTCCGGTGACGGTCCATGTGGAGCCGGCGGGGATGTTGTTAACCAGCCAGCAGAGGTTAGGTACTGTGGCGGGGGTGCAGCCCGGCACGCCAAGCACGAAGTTGAACTGCATGGGGGCTCCGGGAGCCTGGCCTTTGCGGGCCATGGTGAGTATGGTGTCGAGGTGTCCCATCTCGAAACATTCGTATTCGGGTTTTATGCCGCGTTCCATCATGCGTTTGCCGAAAGCGCGCATGGTAGGCATGGTGTTGTCGAAAATCTCGTCNNCAGGTGCCGCAGTCGAGGGTGGCCATTTCGGGAACGGGGTTGGTGTCGGTGGACTGCAGACGTTCGTCGGGAGTCATGCCCACGGCGCCGCCGGTGGAGGGTATCAGTATCACGTCGGGACATTCCTTAAGGATGGCCTCGGTACATTCCTGAAAACGGTCGCGGCTCTGGGTGGGGGTGCCGTCGTCGAAGCGCACGTGCAGGTGCACGATGGCGGCTCCGGCCTCGTGTGCCGATTTGGCTTCGCGTACTATCTCCTCGACAGTGTAAGGCACTGCGGGATTCTGTTCTTTGGTTACTTCTGCGCCACAAATGGCGGCGGTTATTATCAGTTTGTCCATTGTAAAGTATTATTTGTTTTGTTGTTTTTCGGTTATTTGTTTTGGAAAACTACTACCCATTTGTCCAAAATTCGGTTCTGCGAAATCCACATTTCCCGTCTCATACAAGCGGTTGCAGTAATATAAAGACAAATCTTTTTCACCTTTCAGATAAACTAAATGAGTATTGGTGTCGTAACCAAATTGTTCTTCTCTGAGATAGGGCGTTTTTGTATCATTGAGCAATTGTGATATATCCACATTTTGCTTGGTTTTTACAAAAATCTGTCTTGTTGGCCAGTAACGAAAATCATACATGCTTCCCCGTTCCATTAGAAGATGGCAATACCCGAAGTCCTCGCCAGTTTCTCTGAGAAAAGCAAGCATACTGTCTATCTCTCCGGTGGCAGAATTGATATGCATCCAAGTGTAATTAGTGTTTATGCAAGTATAGAGATGTCCTTTAGCCTGTTTTGCCCTTATAAACAGAGAGTTGTTTATGCTGTGTGTGGTTACGGCAAACATCGAATCTAAAACATCATAATAAATCTTTTCTCCGCTTGAAGTGTACACATAATCATCATCCTGTATGACAGGTGGCAATGGGTCTGGAGTGGGAGTTGCAACGTTGTTGGTGCTCTTTTCTTTTTCGCAAGATGTTATGATAAACAATCCTCCCAAAGTCACCACAAATAGGAGCAATGTTGTGGGAAAAGGAAATCTTTTCATGGCTTTTTGATGATGTTTTTTATGATGTTAAAAAATGAGGTGCGAAATGACGTTTATTCGTTTTTCCAGAAAACGGGGTCGTGGTCGTCGACCAGCACTATGCGGAAACCGATGCTGGGGCTTTTACGTTCGGGCTGCATGTTGTGGCGTATGGATACACGGCTGTAGCGTTCGCTGCGGTCCCAGCCTCCGCCACGCACCAGACGGCGGTGTTCCACACCTTCGGTTGTTACGTTGGGATTGCGGCGGTGTTCGGAGTTGTACACTCCCCACCAGTCGTAGCACCATTCGTTTACATTGCCGCTCATGTCGCAGATTCCCAGTTCGTTGGGTTTCAGCATTCCCACGGTATGAGTGCGGTCGTTGCTGTTTTCGCTACTCCATGCCACATCGTTGGCCACGTCGCTGCCGCTGAACTTATAAACCTCGCCTTCGGCACCGCCACGTGCGGCATACTCCCACTGTGCCTCGCTAGGCAGGGCGAACTTGCGGTTGCCAAGGGAGTCGTGCATCAGCTCGTTGAGGGTTTCAACAAATTTCTCTGCCTCTATCCACGTAACATTCTCCACAGGCAGTCCGTTGCCTTGGAAATGGCTGGGGTTATTGCCCATCACAGCCTCGTACAGCTCTTGCGTAACTTCGTATTTGCCAATAAAATACGGCGACAGAGTTACCCTGTGGGTGGGACGCTCGTTGAGCCAAAGGTCGATACCCTGCTCAGGGGTGGCGCCCATAACAAATGTGCCAGGACCCACATACACCATTTCGAAGGTCTGATTGTTTATTTCGAACTTGATATTTTCGTGTTGGGCTATTGCCGCAGTGCAAAAAAGCACCGTTACAATGATAGAAAAAAAGTATTTTTTCATCGGTTTATCTATTTCTTTATCAATATTTTAAACTTAATAAAATCCATACCATAACGTACGTTTTGCATAGATTTTGCAAATTGCAAATATACGATTTTTTTTTAATAGTGAATAGTGATTGGTGATTAGTGATTAGATTTTTTTATTCTCCTGCTCGTTTCACTCGCGAGATCTTGTAAATCTAGTAGATTGTTTTCCTTTTCGCCTACGGCGAAATATTGTTTAGATTCCCAAGATTTCAGCCGCTTGCGGCTAGGAGCATTTCAACTCTCAATTTTCAATTTTCAACTCCCTTGTACATCTGCAGCATTGTCATGGTAGTCCAGATGGTGGGCTTCAGTTCGTCGTCGGTCATGGTGGCGTCGAGGTTAGTAACACGTCCCGCCAAGGCCTGATCGACAAAACAGCAGAACAGCTCCACCGACGAAGGCAGCCACGAAGCCACCTCATGTCCCACCCCTTCGAAACGTATTATCCAATGCGGTATGTCCTGTTTTTTCATGCGTTTGGCCACAGTGTTGGCTCCGTACATCTTTGCACAAAACGGCAGTCCGAAATGTTTGTAATGCACAATTTTGTCTTTCACCCCGTGCATCAGCATGGTGGGAGCGGGAGGCGTTTTGTATTTCAAATCGCGTTTGTGGCACATTATTCCGCCCGAGTAAGGCACCACGGCGGCGGGTTTCCATCCCGCGGGCAGTTCCTTTGCGGCAGGCAGGCCATTGGCGCGACAGTAGTCGAGTTGCAGTACTGCGATGGCTCCCGCCGAACAGCCGGTAAGCACCAACCTTGTGGGGTCGATGTCGATTTCGGAGGCGTGGGCGCACACCCAGGCTACGGCGGCGGCACAGTCCTCGGTGGCTATGTCTATGCAGTATTGGAACAGGTCGTCGATTTTGAACAGACTGCTGTATTTCTTCACCGTGGTGCTGTCCTTCAGTCCCAGCCGATAGTCGATGCTAATCACCGTAAATCCGCGCTGCGTGAGGGCTTCCACATTGGCCATCTGCAGGGTGTCGTTACGGGCGCCCACCACAAAACCGCCGCCAAAGACGCTTATCACTGCCGCCTTGTCGGGACGGGGATTCTGCGGACGGTACACGTCGAGGTAAAGGGTGGAGTCGCGTTGCACAAAAGCATAAGTCTCTGCCTTTGGTGCAGATAGCGACATCGTCGCGAACGACACAAATACAATTATAAAAAGATGTCGTGCCAATACGGATAAGGGTTGCTTTTTCATTGTGGTGGGTATGTTTTTATTCTTTTATATTTCTGACCAACTATGCGGCATCGCTATACGACGGACTTCGTAACCACATAATAAAAAAACTGCAACCGTGAAAAGTTGCAGTCTACGTACTGCTTGCGGGATTCGAACCCGCGATCCTCAGACTGAGAATCTGATGTCCTGGACCACTAGACGAAAGCAGCATCATTGTCCTTTTTTTGACTTTGCAAAATTACAACTTTTTTTTCAATTATTGGAATTTTTCTTCAAAAAAAAGTGGCTTTCGCCATCGAAAGCCACTTTTCTTAATATCACAAATAAATTTAATTACTTACAAATCAAATATTTACATTAAAAATAAATATCTCTCTGACCTTCGCCGATTTTTTCAAGATTTTCTTCGATTTTCGGCACAAGATTCTTATGTTCCACGTCGGCAATCATGTTTTTTATCAATTTCATGCCTTTTTCTTTCAGTTCAGGCGAAGCAAAATCTTCGAGATATTCGCGGAAGGTGAACATGGCGTTGGG